>NZ_JBHWDU010000011.1:0-27194 GCF_042734825.1 Kitasatospora sp. NPDC059648
GCCTCGTGCGTGCGGGCTGCGCCCAGGCGCCGGCCAGGGCGCAGCCCGGCGGATCTTGCCGGACAGGCCCTACTGGGCGTTCTCGGGACCGCGCTGGTCGTTCCCCTCGCTCCGCTCGGGACTGCGCTGGTCGTTCCCCTCGCTCCGCTCGGGGAAGTGACACGCCACCTGGTGGCCGGTCTTCAGGGCCGTCAGCGGCGGCTCCTGGCTCGCGCACACGTCCTGGGCCTTCCAGCAGCGCGTGCGGAAGCGGCAGCCGCTCGGCGGGTTGATCGGCGAGGGCACGTCGCCCTTGAGCAGGATCCGATCGCGGCCGCCACTCTGGCGCCGGCGCGGGTCCGGCACGGGGACGGCCGACATCAGGGCGTTGGTGTACGGGTGCATCGGGCTGCGGTAGAGCGAGTCGCGGTCGGCGATCTCGACGATCTTGCCGAGGTACATCACCGCCACCCGGTCGGAGACGTGCCGGACCACCGAGAGGTCGTGCGCGATGATCAGGTAGGTCAGACCGAGCTCCTGCTGGAGGTCGTCCAGCAGGTTGACCACCTGCGCCTGGATCGACACGTCGAGCGCCGAGACCGGCTCGTCCGCGACGATCATCTTCGGCTTCAGCGCGAGCGCCCGGGCGATGCCGATGCGCTGCCGCTGGCCGCCGGAGAACTCGTGCGGGTAGCGGTTGTAGTGCTCGGGGCTGAGCCCGCACAGCTCCAGCAGGTCCTGGACGGCCTTCTTGACGCCACCCTCCGGCTGGACGCCCTGCAGCCTGAACGGCGCGCTGACGATGGTGCCGACGGTGTGCCGCGGGTTCAGCGAGGAGTACGGGTCCTGGAAGATCATCTGGATGTCGCGGCGCAGCGGCCGCATCGCGCCGACGCCCAGGTGGCTGATGTCGGTGCCCTCGAACTCGATCTTCCCGCCGGTGGGTTCGTCGAGCCGGGTGATCAGCCGCCCCATGGTGGACTTGCCGCAGCCGGACTCGCCGACGACGCCCAGCGTCTCACCGGCGTTGACGGTGAAGTCGATGCCGTCGACGGCCCGCACCGCGCCGGTCTGGCGCCGGAGCAGTCCGCCGCGGATCGGGAAGTGCCGGGTCAGGCCGGTCACCTTCAGCAACGGCTCGCGCTCGGGCGCGGGCGCCGGCGAAGGGATGGTGGCCCCCTGAGTGTCCGTCATCGGTTCTCTCCAGAATGGTGGTACGGGGCCGGGCTCACAGCCGGGGCGCGATCTCGTCGGCGAAGATGCGGTGCCGCTCGTCGGCCGGCAGGTGGCAGGCCGCGAGGTGCCCGGGCGCGGCCTCGGCCAGCACCGGGACCTCGCTCGTGGAGCGACCGCCGGTCAGGGCGGCGTACGGGCAGCGCGGGTGGAAGGCGCAGCCGGACGGCACGTTGATCAGGCTGGGCGGGGTGCCCTTCACCGGGACGAGCCGTTCCTGCAGTTCCCGGTCCAGTCGCGGCATCGATCCCAACAGGCCCCAGGTGTACGGGTGTTCGGGCGCGTCGAAGAGGCTCTCGGCGGGGCCGCGCTCGACGCACTTGCCGCCGTACATGACCAGGATGTCGTCGGCGAGCTCGGCGACCACCCCGAGGTCGTGGGTGATGATGATGACGGCGGAGCCGAACTCCTGCTGGAGGTCGCGGATGAGGTCCAGGATCTGCGCCTGGACGGTGACGTCCAGGGCGGTGGTGGGCTCGTCGGCGATCAGCAGCGAGGGGTCGTTGACCAGGGCCATGGCGATCATCGCGCGCTGGCGCATGCCGCCGGAGAACTGGTGCGGGTAGTCGTCCAGCCGGCGGTCGGGCTGCGGGATGCCGACCCGGTCGAGCATCTCGATCGCCCGGGCCCTGGCCTCCTTCTTGGTGGCCTTGGGGTGGTGCACCCGGTACGCCTCGATGATCTGGGCGCCGACCGTGTAGTACGGGTGCATCGCGGTCAGCGGGTCCTGGAAGATCATCGCCAGTTCGCGGCCGCGCAGTTGGCGCACCCGGTCCGGTCCGGCCGCGATCAGGTCCTCGCCGTCGAGCAGGATCTCGCCGCTGATCCGGGCCCGCTTGGAGCGGTGCAGGCCCATGATGCCGAGCGAGGTGACGGACTTCCCGGAGCCGGACTCGCCGACGATGCCCAGGGTGCGGCCCTTGTGCAGGTCGAAGCTGACCCCGTCCACCGAGCGGACCAGGCCGTCGTCGGTGTCGAAGTGGATCCGCAGGTCGCGGACGGACAGGAAGGGGTCTCCCAGAGGAGCGGGAGCGGCGTCCGCCGGGGTCTTCTGGAGGTCGGTCACGAGAGCCTCACGCGGGGGTCGACGAGGGCGTACAGGAGGTCGACCACGAGGTTGCAGGCGACGATGAAGAAGGCGGCGAGCAGCGTGACGCCGAGGACCTTGGGCAGGTCGTTGTCGCTGATCGCCTGGACGGCGAACTGGCCGACGCCGTTGAGCGAGAAGACCTGCTCGGTGATCAGCGCACCGCCGAGCAGCAGGCCGAGGTCCATGCCGAAGATGGTGACGATCGGGGTGAGCGCGGAGCGCAGTCCGTGCTTGACGACGACCTTGCGCTCGACCAGGCCCTTGGCCCGGGCGGTGCGGATGTAGTCCTCGCTCATCGTCTCCAGCATCCCGGCGCGGGTGAGGCGGGCGTAGAGCGCGGAGTAGAGGAAGGCCAGCGAGATCCACGGGAGGATCAGGTTGCGGGCCCACATCAGCGGGTCGTCCGTGAAGTTGACGTAGTGCAGGTTGTCCAGGATCGGCCACTCGTAGCTGAACACCGTCAGCAGCAGGGCGCCGGTGAAGAAGACCGGCAGCGAGACGCCCGCCAGGGCGACGCCCATGGAGAGCCGGTCGAAGACCGACCGCGGCTTGAGCGCGGAGATCACGCCGGTGGTGATGCCGGAGGCCAGCCAGAGCACCGCCGCGCCGATGGCGAGCGAGATGGTGACCGGGATCCGGCTGGTCATCTCCGGCCAGACCTCCAGGTGGTTCTTGAAGGAGTAGCCGAAGCAGGGCACGTGGCAGGTGGCCGGTTCCGGACCGAACTTGTACTCGGCGCCGCTGACCAGCGCCTTCAGGAAGTTCCAGTACTGGGTGTACAGCGGCTGGTCGAAGCCGAGGTTCTTCTTGACCGCCGCGATCGCCTCGGGCGACGGGTTCTTCCCGATGTACTGCGCGGCCAGCTGGTCGGTGGTCTCACCGGCGATGCGCGGGAGCAGGAAGAAGATCGCGAAGGTGACCGCGCTGACGACCAGCAGCAGCACCGCGGCCGCGAGGATCCTGCGAACGATGTAGGCAAACACAGTTGGGCGGCTCCGGCGGCCCGCCGCCGTCCGGGGTCTTCCGGACGGCGGCGGGCGCCGCTGCCTTCACCTGCCTTCAGGGATGCGGAGCCAGGCTCTTTACTTGGTGGTGCCGATGTTCAGGTAGTCGTACTCACCCGAGAAGGCCGGGGTGGACGCGACGTTGGTGGCGCTGTCCGAGCGGTACAGGAAGACCTTGAAGTCGGTCAGCGGGACGTACACCGCGGACTCCATGACCTTCTTGTCGATGTCGCCGTAGATCTTCTCGCGGGCGGCCTTGTCCGGGTTGACGGCGGCGTCGTCGATCATCTTGTTGACGGCCGGGTCGTTCAGCTGGGCCAGGTTGCTGTTGCCGGACGGCTTGATCGCGCGGCCGTCGACGATCTGCTGCAGGAAGCCGTAGCCGGTCGGCCAGTCGGCACCCCACTGCATCATCATCAGGCCGATGTTGTGGTCCTGGGTGAACTGCGGCGCACCGGCCGAGTCGGTCAGGTACTTGCCCTGCGGGAACTGCTGGATCTCGACGTTGATGCCGATGTTCTTCAGCTGCGCCTGGATCTGGGTGGCCGCGGCGACCTCGGTCGCGCGCTCGGTGCGGGCGGTCAGGACGGTGCTGAAGCCGCCGTCCTTCCCGCAGGCCTTCAGGGAGTCCTTGGCCTTGGCCTGGTCGCCCTTGTTGTCCTTGGTCTCGTACAGGTTGAAGTCCTGGTGGCCCGGGATGTCCGGCGGGAGCACGGTGTTGGCCACCTGGCCGCGGATCGGGCCGCCGAGCGCGGTCTGCACCGCGACCTTGTCGATCGCGTACTGGACGGCCTTGCGGCAGTCGACGTTGTCGAACGGCGCGACCTTGGTGTTGATCGCCATGTAGACCAGGCGGCCGCCGTAGGCGTTGTCGGTCTTGGCCTTGAGCTTCGGGTCGCGCAGGATCTGCGCCTGGGTCTGCGGGTCGACGCCGCCGCCCACCAGGTCGACCTGGGCGTTGCCGGCCAGCAGGTCCTTGTCGATGGTGGCCTGGTCGATGTTCATCTTGAGCACGATCTTGTCCGGCAGCTGCTTCCGGATCGGGTCGGTGCTCTTGTCCCAGTTGGTGTTCGGCACCAGGACGGCCTGCTTGCCGTCCTCGTAGGACTCGAACTTGTAGGTGCCCGAGGACACGATGTGCTTCACGTAGTCGGCACCGGTGTCCTTGGCCTGCGGGACCGGCGCGGTCTGCGGGGCGCTGACCAGGTAGTCGAAGTCGGCGAAGGGGTGCTGCAGGTGGAAGACGATCGTGGTGTCGTCCGGGGTCTCGATCGACTTCAGGTCGCCGGTCTTGTCCTTGTACGGGCCCTGGTACGGCGTCGGGTTGTCGACCAGCAGGTCGTGGAAGTACGTCGGGCCGTTGGAGTTCACCTCGGGCGCGTAGTTCGAGCGCTCCACGGCGTACTTGACGTCCTTGGAGGTGATCGGGGTGCCGTCGTCGTACTTCAGGCCCGCGCGCAGCTTGTACGTCCAGGTCAGGCCGTCCGCGCTGGGCTGGCCCATCGACTCGGCGAGGTCCGGGACCAGCTTGTTGCCGTCCGCGCCGGCGGCCGGGTTGAAGGTGGTCAGCGGGCGGCCGTACAGGCGCGAGAAGTTGTAGATGTACGCGTAGTAGGTGTTGCCCGGGTCGAGGGAGTCCGGGGTGCCCTTCATCTCGTAGGTGACCGTCCCGCCCTTCTTGTCCGAGGCGTTGACGATCTGCTTGGTGGCCGCGTCGGCACCGCCGCTCGCGTTGCTGGAGGAGGAAGAGGAGCTGTCGCCGCTCTTGGAGCTGGACGAGCAGCCGGTGACGACCAGGACCACGGCGGCGGCCGCGGCGGTCAGCGCGACGGTACGGGACCTACGCATGGGTGAGATCAACCCCTTGAGGTGTGGAGGAGGGAGATTACTGACGCCGAGTCAGTTGCTCTTGGGATCGAGGGCGTCACGCAGCCCGTCGCCGAGCAGGTTGAACGCGAGCACGGTGATGAAGATCGCCAGACCCGGGACCACCATGTACTGGGGGTCCACCTGGTAGTAGTTCTTCGCGTCGGCGAGCATGCCGCCCCAGGAGGACTGCGGGGGCTGGATGCCGACGCCGAGGAAGCTCAGACCGGCCTCGAAGAGGATGTTGGTCGGGATCAGCAGGGTCGAGTAGACCAGGATCGGGCCGACCAGGTTCGGCAGCAGCTCCTTGAACAGGATGAACGGGCCGCGGGCGCCGAGGCTGCGGGCCGCGTGGACGAACTCCCGCTCGCGCAGCGAGAGGGTCTGTCCGCGCACGATCCGGCCCATGTAGGGCCAGTTGAAGAAGCCGATCACGAAGATCAGCACCATGATGTGCAGCGGGAGGCCGTGCAGGCCGAACGCGCCGCCCTGGAGCGAGGCGGAGATCGCGATGGCGAACAGCAGCAGCGGGAACGCCAGGAAGACGTCCATCAACCGGCTGATCACGGTGTCCACCCAGCCGCCGTAGTAGCCGGCCATCACGCCGAGCACGGTGCCGAGGGTGTTGGACAGGACGGTCGCGCCGAAGGCGACCAGCAGGGAGACCCAGGAGCCGTCGACCACGCGGGCGAGCAGGTCGCGGCCCTGCAGCGGGTCGATGCCGAGCGGGTGGTCCGCGCTCATCCCGCCCCAGTCGCCGAGCGGGAGTCCACCGAGGTCGGCGTCCAGCAGGTCGGTGTTCGGCTGGTCGGGGTCGAGCCCGAACAAGGACTCCAGGGGTCCGGCCAGGACGGCCAGGAGGATCAGCAGGATCACCACGATGCCGCCGGCGACGGCGGCCTTGTCCCGCTTGAAGCGGGTCCAGGCGATCCGACCGAGGGAGCGGCCCTCGATCGTCTTGGCCGGGCTCGGGGAGGCGGGCGCCTCGGATTCGTTCCCGGCGGTTGTCATGGGTGCGGTCATGGTCAGTTGGTCCCCTCGCCGACGGTGGCCGGCCCACGGGTGCCGGGCGCCGGTTCGGCGGTACGGCTGCGGACGTGCGGAGGTGCTGGGTGCAGGTGTTCGCGGCAGTACGTCGTGCACGGGTACTGCCTCCACGCGGGATGGGCGTCGCGTGGATCGAGCGGTCGGCGTGCGCGTTCACCTTCGTGGGGTTTCCAGTACGCGCGATGCGTTGCGCAGAACTCTCTGCCATCCGAACTGGCTTGCGCCAGCCCTGACAACCGACAGATGCCCAACTGTGATCTGCCCGCATGCACCTCCCCGATCTTCGGCATATCCCTCTTCACATGGCTGTAACTGCCATGTCAAGATGTCCCGGCGCCGAGAACGGAAATTCGTCCCGAAAGCACCGAAGCCGACCTGATCAGGGATCAAGTCGGCTTCTAGGCAGGGGCTTTAACGAGACGTGTTTCGGCAATCAGCGGCCGGGGTATCCGGGCCACGGCTGGGGCTGCTGCCCCCAACCCGGCGCGGGCGGCTGGGTGCCGTAGGCATAACCGGGCATCGGCTGCCCGGGCATCGACTGGCCCGGGACCGGTCGGCCCGGCATCGACTGCCCCGGGTACGGCGGCGGCACCGGCGGGTACGGGCCCGTCGGCGGTCGGCCCGCCTCCCGGTCGAAGAACGGCCGTGCGTTGGCGCGCATCCACAGCGCCACCGGGTCGTACTCGTCCGACATGGCCACCGTGGAGACCGCGAGCCCCTCCGGGGCCACCGCGATCGCCCGTTGCATCAGCGCCCGCACCGCCTCCACCGCCGGCGGCGAACTCTCGTACAGGTCGAGACCGATCGCCAGGTACGGCTCCCCCACCGACGGCTGCACCCAGGCCCGGCGCAGCGCCCGGACCGCGCGCACCTCGCCCGCCTGCCGCTCCAGCAGCGCGAAGAACTGCTGGGCGTTCACCTGCGGCTCGCTCAGCTTCAGCGGACCGGCCGGCAGCCGGTCCAGGCCCGCGGCGATCCGCCGCAGGTCCGCCCACGGCACCCCGACCCCGCCGCCCGGCGCGTGCGGGTTGAGCCACAGGCCCCAGCGGGTGCGGTACAGCGAAGCGGCGATCTCCCGCCCGGAGATGACCTCGTGGGCCCGCGCCCAGCCGGAGGCCGTCAGCTGCTCGGGCGAGGTGACGGCCGGCGCGTAGCCGTGGCCGCCGATCTCCATGTTCCCGTACTGGGCGTCCGGACTGCCCGGGCTGCCGTGCCACAGCAGCATCCAGACCTGGCCCTCGGCCAGCGCGTGCAGCAGCCGCTCGTACGCGTCCCAGCGCTCCGGCGCGACCTCGCGCAGGGCCTGCTCCAACGCGCCCGGATCCGCGCCCGGGCGCCCGGCCGGTGCCTGGCCCCAAGGCCCCGGCACCCCGCCCGCTCCCGTTCCCGCACTCATGCGCCCACCTCGCCGCGCCTCTTTCCTGAACCCGCCGGCCCGTCAGCCGCCTGCACGCACCCTATGGCGCGGCACCGGCCACCGCCACGGCGACGTGCCTGTGAAGGATCCCCGCTCACACCCGCGAGTAGAAGGGCATGACCCGGGTCAGCAGCCACTCGACCACCGGGTCGTCGGCGAGGTCGAGCAGCACGAGGTGGACGCCGCCCGGCAGCGGCGCGGTTCCCAGCGCCCGCCCGAGCGCCTCGTTCACCGCTCCCGGGTCGGCCGGGGCCGCCGGATCCAGCTGGACGCCCACGAACATCACGGTCGGCTCGCCCTCGATGCTGGCCAGCGCCCGCCGTGCGGTCACGACGCCCGGCAGAGCCGACAGTTCGGCCCGGCAGGCGGCCAGGAAGTGCTCCGGGTCCTCGCCCGGCACCGGCTCGCGCAGCGCCACCCGGCCGCCGGTCGGCGCCTCCGGCTGCTGCTCCCAGCGCTCCTCCCGGGGGCCGCGGCGCAGCTCCGCCACGCCCTGCGGGGGCACCGGGATGCCCACCGCCGCCTCCGGGTTGACCGCGATGCCCACGCCCAGCGGCAGCCCGCGGGCGAACTCCCAGGCCGGCGCGATCGCGAAGGCCATCCCCGGTGCCTGCTGCAGGAACACCTCCTGCGAGGAGAACACCGGCACGTACGGGGCGCCGGCCAGCTCGACGGTCGGCAGGTCCAGCGACTGCCCGTTCGGGTCGCCCCCGGCCGGCAGCGGGATCCACACCTGGCTGCGGGCCAGCACCTCGATCACCCGCGGCGTCGCCCCCGGGTCGCCCAGCGCGGCCGTCAGCACCTGCTCCAGCTCGTTCGCCGGCCACGTGCCGCCCGACGGCGCCGTCCGCGGCCCGTCCCACCCCTGCTGCTGCTCCACCGGGTACCCCATGCGCCGCCGTCCGCCCTCGTGCCGGGTCGGCCGCCCACTGCTGCGCCGACGCGGAGAAGTTTAGGGCTCGGCTTCGAACTCGCGTCGTCCCCCCGGAGGGCGCCCCGCAGCGTGCGACGGGGCGCGCCGTGGCACGTGACCGGGCGCCCCGCGCCGTGTGACCGGGTCCCCTCTCCCCTCCTCCGCGCGGACGTGCCATGATGTGCGCGTCCGACGGCATGCGCCGCGGGCCCCCACAACTCCACACCGGCCGCTCGAACCCGCGCGGGAGAGCCCGGAGTGCCCCTCAGGAGGCACGGCCGGCGCCGAAGGAGCAAGTCCTCCCCGGAATCTCTCAGGCCCCCCTACCGCGCGGGTTAGGCACATCTGGAAAGCGGCGCACGGCCCTGTCGCGCGCCCACCCACGGTGCAAGCCGCCGTCCTGTCCCCGATGCTGGAACCAGCTGATGCTGGCACCAGCTGCGGGCAGGTGGGCGGTGAAGCTCTCAGGTTCGACGACAGATGGGGAGACCCACGCCGCCGCATGCCCGCGCGCAGGGTCGGTCCCCGAGCGGATCCGGTCCCGGCGCGCGCACCCCTGAGTGCCCCGACCGAGGAGTTCCTGGCCATGTCGTCCCTCCGCCTCACCGCGCTCGACGCGCTGCACCGCGCCCTCGGCGCGACCATGACCGACTTCGCCGGCTGGGACATGCCGCTGCGCTACGGCAGCGAGCGCGAGGAGCACCTCGCCGTCCGCACCAAGGCCGGCCTGTTCGACCTCTCGCACATGGGCGAGATCACCGTCACCGGCCCGCAGGCCGGCGAGATGCTGGACCACGCCCTGGTCGGCTTCGTCTCCGCGCTCGGCGTGCTGCGCGCCCGCTACACCATGATCTGCGCCGAGGACGGCGGCATCCTGGACGACCTGATCGTCTACCGCCTGCGCGAGGACGCCTTCCTGGTGGTCGCCAACGCCTCCAACGCCCAGCTTGTGCTGGACGAGCTGATCGCCCGCGCCAAGGGCTTCGACGCCGTCGTCACCGACGACCGCGACACCTACGCGCTGATCGCCGTCCAGGGCCCGGAGGCCACCGCCATCCTGGCGAAGACCACCGACGCCGACCTGCCCGGCCTGAAGTACTACGCGATCCTCCCGGCGAAGGTGGCCGGCCGCGAGGTGCTGCTGGCCCGCACCGGCTACACCGGCGAGGACGGCTTCGAGATCTTCTGCCACCCGGTCGACGCCGAGCCGGTCTGGCAGGCGCTGACCGCCGCGGGCGAGGGCCACGGCCTGGTCCCGTGCGGCCTGTCCTGCCGCGACACGCTGCGCCTGGAGGCGGGCATGCCGCTGTACGGGCACGAGCTGTCCACCGACCTGACCCCGTTCGACGCGGGCCTGGGCCGGGTCGTCCGCTTCGACAAGACCACCAACGGCGGCGCGTTCGTCGGCCGCAAGGCGCTGGAGCAGGCCGCCGCCGCGGCCGAGACCAACCCGCCGAAGGTGCTGGTCGGCCTGGTCTCCGAGGGCAAGCGCGTGCCGCGCGCCGAGTACACGGTGGTCTCCGCCGACGGCGCCCCGATCGGCCGGATCACCTCCGGCGCGCCGTCCCCGACGCTGGGGAAGCCGATCGCGATGGCCTACGTCGACGCGGCCCACGCCGAGCCGGGCACCACCGTCGCGGTGGACGTGCGCGGCAAGCACGAGCCCGTCCAGGTCGTGGCGCTGCCGTTCTACAAGCGCGCCCGCTGAGGCCTCGCAGGACCCCTCGATTTCCCATACACGCACGTCGGAGCCGTCCGTGCGGCGGCCCGCTGCGTCGTACCCGCTTCCCATCCTGGAGAATGACGCCATGAGCAACCCCCAGCACCTGCAGTACACCAAGGAGCACGAGTGGCTGACCGCCCCCGTGGAAGGTGTCTCCACGGTCGGCATCACCAAGCACGCCGCCGACGCGCTCGGTGACATCGTCTACGTGCAGCTGCCCGAGGTCGGCGACACCGTGACCGCCGGCGAGACCTGCGGCGAGCTGGAGTCCACCAAGTCGGTCAGCGACCTGTACTCCCCGGTGACCGGCGAGGTCACCGAGGTCAACCAGGACGTCCTGGACGACAACGGCCTGGTCAACAGCGCCCCGTTCGAGGGCGGCTGGCTCTTCAAGGTCCGTGTCGAGGCCACCGACGAGCTGCTCAGCGCCGACGAGTACGACGCGCTCACCCACGCCGGCTGACCAGCCCGGCACCGGGCGGGCCGCGCGCACGCCGGCCCGCCCCCACCGTCCCCTCGCTCTCCTCCTCCCGGGAAGACCACACCATGACGGTTCTCAACCAGTCCCTGCACGCCCTCGACCCGGAGATCGCCGCCGCGGTCGACGCCGAGCTGCACCGCCAGCAGACCACCCTGGAGATGATCGCCTCCGAGAACTTCGCCCCGGTGGCGGTCATGGAGGCCCAGGGCTCGGTGCTCACCAACAAGTACGCCGAGGGCTACCCCGGCCGCCGCTACTACGGCGGTTGCGAGCACGTCGACGTGGTCGAGCAGATCGCGATCGACCGGATCAAGGCCCTGTTCGGCGCCGAGCACGCCAACGTCCAGCCGCACTCCGGCGCGCAGGCCAACGCCGCCGCGATGTTCGCGCTGATCCAGCCGGGCGACACCATCCTGGGCCTGAACCTGGCCCACGGCGGTCACCTGACCCACGGCATGAAGATCAACTTCTCCGGCAAGCTCTACAACGTGGTCGCGTACCACGTCGACGAGAAGACCGGCCAGGTCGACATGGCCGAGGTCGAGCGCCTGGCCAAGGAGCACCAGCCGAAGCTGATCATCGCCGGCTGGTCCGCCTACCCGCGCCAGCTGGACTTCGCCGAGTTCCGCCGGGTCGCCGACGCGGTCGGCGCGCTGCTCATGGTGGACATGGCGCACTTCGCCGGCCTGGTGGCCGCGGGCCTGCACCCGAACCCGGTGCCGTACGCGGACGTGGTCACCACCACCACCCACAAGACCCTGGGCGGCCCGCGCGGCGGCGTCATCCTGTCCAAGGCCGAGTGGGCGAAGAAGATCAACTCCGCGGTCTTCCCCGGCCAGCAGGGCGGCCCGCTGGAGCACGTGATCGCGGGCAAGGCCGTCGCCTTCAAGGTCGCCGCCTCGGAGGAGTTCAAGGAGCGCCAGCAGCGCACCCTGGAGGGCGCCAAGATCCTCGCCGAGCGTCTGCTGCAGGCCGACGTCGCCGAGGCCGGCGCCTCCGTGCTGTCCGGCGGCACCGACGTCCACCTGGTCCTGGTCGACCTGCGCAACAGCCAGCTCGACGGCCAGCAGGCGGAGGACCGGCTGCACGAGGTCGGCATCACCGTCAACCGCAACGCCATCCCGAACGACCCGCGCCCGCCGATGGTCACCTCCGGTCTGCGCATCGGGACCCCGGCCCTGGCCACCCGCGGCTTCCGGGCCGACGACTTCCGCGAGGTCGCCGACATCATCGCCGAGGCGCTCAAGCCCGCCTTCGACGAGACCGTCGCCGCCGCCCTGAAGGCCCGGGTCACCGCCCTGGCCGAGAAGTACCCGCTCTACCCGAACCTGGCCGGCCAGGAGTGATCCCGTTCGGGATGAGGTGACCGGCCTCACCCCGCCGGTGCGCCTGGGACCCCGGGGCACCGCGCACACTGGACAGTGCGCGCGGTGCCCCGTCCCGTGTCATCCCCCTCCCCGCAAGTCCTTCCACGAGACCAGACAAGGACGTCCCCCGTGGCCATCAGCGTCTTCGACCTCTTCTCCATCGGCATCGGCCCGTCGAGCTCCCACACCGTCGGCCCGATGCGCGCGGCCCGGATGTTCGCCCGCCGGCTGCGCTCCGAAGGCCTGCTGGACCGGGTCACCGGCGTGCGCGCCGAGCTGTACGGCTCGCTGGGCGCCACCGGCCACGGCCACGGCACCCCGAAGGCCGTCCTGCTGGGCCTGGAGAACAACTCGCCCCGCACCGTCGACGTCGACCAGGCGGACAAGGACGTCGAGCGGATCATCACCGAGAAGCGGCTCAGCCTGCTCGGCGAACACCCGATCGACTTCGACCCCGACACCCAGCTGGTCCTGCACCGGCGCCGCTCGCTGCCGTACCACGCCAACGGCATGACCCTGTGGGCGTACGCGGCGGACGGCTCGGCGCTGCTGGAGAAGACCTACTACTCGGTCGGCGGCGGCTTCGTCGTCGACGAGGACGCGATCGGCGCGGACCGGGTCAAGCCCGACGACACCGCGCTGCGCTACCCCTTCCGCACCGGCGAGGAGCTGCTGCGGCTCACCCGGGAGACCGGGCTGTCGATCTCCGGCCTGATGCTGGAGAACGAGAAGGCCTGGCGCAGCGAGGAGGAGATCCGGACCGGTCTGCTGGAGATCTGGTCCGTGATGCAGGAGTGCGTGCGGGCCGGGATGACCCGCGAGGGCATCCTGCCGGGCGGGCTGAAGGTCCGCCGCCGGGCCGCCGCGGCCGCCCGGACGCTGCGCGCCGAGGGGATCGGCCCGGCCAACGCGATGGAGTGGGTGACCCTCTACGCGATGGCGGTCAACGAGGAGAACGCCTCCGGGCGCCGGGTGGTCACCGCGCCCACCAACGGCGCGGCGGGCATCATCCCGGCCGTCCTGCACTACTACCTGAACTTCATCCCGGGCGCCGACGAGGACGGCATCGTCCGGTTCCTGCTCGCGGCCGGCGCCATCGGCATGCTCTTCAAGGAGAACGCCTCCATCTCCGGTGCCGAGGTCGGCTGCCAGGGCGAGGTCGGCTCCGCCTGCTCGATGGCCGCGGGCGGTCTCGCCGAGGTCCTCGGGGGCACTCCCGAGCAGGTCGAGAACGCCGCCGAGATCGGCATCGAGCACAACCTCGGCCTCACCTGCGACCCGGTCGGCGGCCTGGTCCAGATTCCCTGCATCGAGCGCAACGGCATGGCGTCGGTCAAGGCCGTCACCGCGGCCCGGATGGCGCTGCGCGGCGACGGGCGCCACCACGTCTCGCTGGACAAGGCGATCAAGACGATGAAGGAGACCGGGGCCGACATGAAGATCAAGTACAAGGAGACCTCGCGCGGCGGCCTCGCCGTGAACGTCATCGAGTGCTGATCGCGTGCTGATCGCGGTGGCCTGACGGCCCGGCCCCCGGGCGGAGTCCCCTCCGCCCGGGGGCTTCGGCGTGCCCGGGGCCCGGGACCGCGGGCGGTCAGCTCCGTACCGCCGCCTTCTCCGCCGCCTTCTCCGTCTCCCGCTCCGCCCTTTCCTCCGGCGTACCGAGCTCGCGCGGCTCCGCGGGCGGGTTCGGGCCCCGGACCGGGCTCCGGCTCGGCCGGGCCAGGCAGGCGACCGCCGTCGCCACCGCCGCCAGGGCGACGCCCCCGGCGACCGCGCCGTGCAGCCCGCTGGTGACCGCCGTGCCGACGGCGTCCCGGACGGCCGAGGGCGACCCGGCCAGCGCGGCGACCGCGACCGCCCCCGTCCCGAGGATCAGCGGCGAGGTCCAGGGGTACAGCGTCCCGCCCCAGCTGCTGACCAGGGTGAGCCCGAGGATGCCGGTGGTCAGCAGGGCGACCCCGGCCCGGTCGAAGGGGGCGCGGACCCGCTCGGCGTTCCGCAGCCGTACTCCGGCACCGACCGCGAACAGGGCGAACACCCCGACCGGCAGGTTGACGTAGAAGGCCCAGCGCCAGCTGAGCCGGTCGGTGAGGAAACCGCCGAGCAGCGGCCCGCCGACGAAGGCGATCGGCATCAGCACCCCGATCACCGACTGCACCCGGCCCCGGTCGGAGGCGGGCACGAGCACCCCGATCACCGAGAGCGCGCCGACCATCAGCCCGCCCGCGCCGACCCCCTGGAGCGCCCGGAAGGCGATCAGCTCGGCCATGTCCTGCGCCAGTCCGGACAGCATCGAGCCGACCAGGAACACCGCGACCGCCCACTGGTACGCACCCTTGCGGCCGTACAGGTCGCCGAGCCGGCCCCACAGCGGGGTGGTGGCGGCGGAGGTGAGCAGGTAGGCGGTGACCGCCCAGGCGAGGTGCTCCAGTCCGCCGAGGTCGCCGACGATGGTCGGCAGCGCGGTGCCGATGATCTGGCCGTCGAGGGCCGAGAGGAAGATGCCGAGCATCAGCCCGAGCACACCGAGCAGCGGCGGCTTGGGGCGGTCGTCGATCGGTTCCGCGGTCATGGCCGTTCCCCCTTTCGCGGCCTCAGGCGGCGAACGGGCGGGCCTGCCGGGCGTCCCGCAACGCCTCGGCCCACCAGGCCAGTTGGTCGAGCATGGTCTTGGCGGCGGCGTCGGCGGCCGGGTCCCGCGGCTTGCCGTCGGCGTCGAACGCCTGCGCGGCGCCGTGGAAGCTGACCGTGTTGCGGATCGTCACACTGTTCAACTCGGCCATCACCACGCGCAGCTGCTCGACCGCCCGGAGGCCGCCGGAGAGGCCGCCGTAGGAGACGAAGCCGACCGGCTTGCCGTGCCACTGCTGGTTGTGCCAGTCGATGGCGTTCTTCAGCGGGGCCGGGAAGCTGTGGTTGTACTCGGGCGTGACGAAGACGAAGGCGTCGGCGGCCGCCAGCCGGGGCGACACGGCCGCGAGCAGCTCGGCGTCAGCGGGCGGCAGTTCGCCGCCGAAGGACGGAAAGACGGTGGGCAGCGGGGTGGCGGCCAGGTCGATCGGGTCGGCCGTCATGTCGCCTCGGGCTTCCAGGTGGCCGAGCAGCCAGTCGGCGACGACCGGGCCGAAGCGGCCGGTGCGGGTGCTGCCGAGGACGACCGCGACCTGCAGGTTCCGATCGATGGACATGGTTGTTCCCCCTCCGGGACGATGTGTACGCCGTATCGGCGAGATACAACGTACACACTGATGTGTACGACGTCCACTCTTGCGATACGCCGTACACGCCAGTGGTACGGTGGGGACCACCGACCGGAAGGAGCCCGCCCCGTGCCCGCCCAGCAGGCCCCCACCGGGGACAGCAGCACCGGAGCCGACGACCGCGAGAAGCCGCAGCCCTCACTCTGGGAGCGGCTCGACCGCCCGTCCCCCGCTCCGCGCACCACCCTGACCCCGCACCGGATCGCCGAGGCCGCGGTCGCCATCGCCGACACCGAGGGCCTGGACGCCGTCACCATGCGCCGCCTCGCCACCGCCCTCGACGTGGCCCCGATGGCCGCCTACCGGTACGTCTCCGGCAAGGACGAACTCATCGAGCTGATGGTCGACTTCGTATACGGCCAGCTGCCCCTGGACACCCCCGCCGAGGGCTGGCGCGAGGCCATGCACTCCCTGGCCGTCCACCTGCGCGCGATGAGCCTGGCCCACCCCTGGATCACCCGGGCGGCCACCCCGTTCTCCCTCAGCCCCAACCAACTCGCCGTCCCCGAAAGGGCGTTCACCGCCCTTGCCGAGCACGGCCTGGACGCCGACACCACCATGGCGATCTTCCGGACCGTGGCCGTCTACGTCCACGGCTCCTCCGCCACCGAGGTCGCCCTCCAGGACCTGCGCCGCGCCCGCGGCTGGTCCGACGGCGACGAGACCCGGGCAGGCCTGGCCCCCCGGATGACCTACCTGATGGGCACCGGCCGCTACCCCGCCTACCAGGAGTACCTGCGGCAGGCCACCCGCAAGGACGACCCCGACTGGCACTTCACGACCGGCCTCGACTGCGTCCTCGACGGCATCGCCGCCCACTTCGACATCTGAGCGACGTCAGCCCCGGGCCTTGAGAGCGGCGGTCACGGCTCCCAGCCGGCCCATCGCACGGGCCACCCCCAGGCCGTCCATGTAGTCGCGCACGTGCACCAGTTGCCCGCCCCGGGCCCGCAGCACCAGCAGGCCCGGGAGGGTGAACTCCTCGCCCGTGGAGGCGACCCGGCCGATCACCGACTGCTCCACGGTCAGCACCTCGGGATCGGCGCCCGGATGGACCGCGACCTCCCGGATCTCCTCCGGCCGCGCCTCGCTCGCCCCCCACGCTGCCCGGTACCCGGCCCGCACCTCCTCGCGCCCCCGGTAGCGCTCGGGCATCCCCGGGAACAGGAACGGGAACTCGTGCACCCCGTCCTCGGCGTACAACTCGGCCAGTGCGTCCGCGTCCAGGTCGAGCATCGCCCGACGGTAGCGGGCGAGCAGTTCCAGCGGCCCGGGCACGGCGGATTCCGGCACGGCTTCAGACCCTTCGTCGACGGACGGGAACGCCAGGCCCCCTGCACGGCAATCCAGTTGGTCCCCGCTGATCACTCGATCAACCGCAGCCTACCTACTGAGCGGCGAGTCCCCTACGAGAAGGTGGCCCGCCCAGCGCCGGTGCCCTTCCAGCAGCCGCCCCGCCGTCGCGGGGGCCGTGCCCTCCGGCGTCCAGTCGACCAGCCGCCGCTGCACAGGAAGTCGGCCGGTCCGACTTGCTGTGCGTCGAGCTTCGAAGACCCCGCGGGAGGCGCTGTCGGGGGCCTCTCGTACGCTCTCGACGGTTCGATCGCAGGGCCGGGCGGCGGGACGAGGGGCGGGGAACGGACATGGACGTGATGGACCTGCCGGAGGGGCTGACGCACGGGCCCAGCCGGGAGCACCTGCTGACGGAGGGGCTGCCCGAGGACGGCGCATTCCTGGAGTTCCGCGCTCCCGGCGCTGCGCCGGCCGGGGGCGAGCGGTGGATCGTCATCGGCGAGGCGGTGTACGGCGATCCGGTCGTCCTCGACGGTGCGACGGGTGAGCTGCGGCTCGGCGACGGGTCCGAGGGTGACCTGCTGGCCACCTCGCTGCCCGCGCTGGTGGCCCTGGTCCGGGAGGTCGAGGCGGTCGTGACCGGCGCCGGGGATCCCGGCGCCCACGGGGGCCGCCGGGGCGCGGCGGTGGTGGACGCCGTCGTGGCGGACGCCGAGCGGCGGATGCGGGCGGCCGACGAGCCACTGTTCGCCCGTACCGCCCGGCCCGCCCACTGGGACACGGCGCTGCTGGTCGCGTCCCTGGCCTGGGGTGCCCGCCCCGGCGGACCGGGCGGCCTCGCCTACACCTTCGAACCGGACCTCGTCGAGGACCTCGCCCGGCTGGTCGGCGACGACGGGGGCGCCGTCCGCCGCTACCGCGCCGAGGACCTGCCCGCCGAGCTCACCCACGAGCCGACCCGGCGGCTCCTCGTCGAGGCGGGCCTGCCGCTCGACAGCGAGATGTTCGGCGTCGACCCCGACGACCCGCTCGCCGCCATGGACTCCACCCGCCCCGACCGCCTCGCCCTCGCCTACTGGCCGCACGACCTGGTGATCGGGCTCGACGGCGCCACCGGCCGCCTGGAGCTGCCCGGCCTGTACGAGGCCGACGACCCGGCGTCGTACCTGCACCGGGACGTCTCCGCCCTGCTCTCCGCCCTGTGGACGTACGAACGGCTGCGCGCCGACTACGACCACTGGGAGTACGCGGCCGGCGAGGAGGAGGGCGAGGGCTGGCAGGTGTTCGACCCTCAGCTGTTCCTGCGGACCGTCATCGAGGAGCTGGTCGAGAAGGTGGACCCGGAAGCCTGGGCGACCCCTCGCCACTCCTGGCGCCTCCTCGCCGAGGACCCGTACACCGGCGGCCTCCTGGGCTGAGCGGGCCGCCCGCCGCACAGGAAGTCGGCCGGGGCGCGGCTGTATCCCGCGACCGCACCAGAAGTCGGCCGGTCCGACTTCCTGTGCAGCAGCAACCGCCTACCGCCGACCGGGGATGGTCAGGACGGCCAGGCCGCCCGCGAGCACCGCGAGCCCGCACCAGGACACCGCCGGCAGGCGCTCGCCCAGGGCCGCGACGCCGAGGACGGCGGCGACGGCGGGTTCGGCGAGGGTCAGGGTGGTGGCGGTCTGCGCCGCGGTGTGCCTCAGGCCGTGGCCGAAGAGCCGGTAGGCGAGGAAGGTGGTGACCACCCCGAGGTGCAGCACCACGCCCGCCCCACGCACCGAGAGCAGCCAGCCGGTCGGACCGGCGAGCAGCACCGGCAGCACCAGCACGGCCGCCCCGCCGAACATCGCGCCCATCACCCCACCGGACGGGCGCCCGGCCGCGATCAGCCGCCCGGCGATCAGCGAGTACACCGCGTACGAGAACCCGGACAGGGCCGCCAACAGCACGCCGAGGGCGTCCACGGCCGACCCCCGGCCGGCGAGTTCGGGCCCGAGCACCAACACCGCGCAGCCGAGCACGGCCAGCGCGGTGGCCCCGGCCCACCGCCCGCTCGGCCGCCCCTGCCGGGCGAGCCATCCGAGCAGTCCGGTGAACACGGGCGCGCTGCCCAGTGCGATCACCGTCGAGACCGCGACCCCGGTGCGGGTCACCGCCGGGTAGAAGGTGACCGGGTACCCCACCACGGCCACCGCCCCGACCACCAGCAACCACCGCTCACCCGTCCCGCACACCCGGGGCAGCGCCCACGCGGCGCGGTCGGTGAGGAACAGCAGCGAGCCACCGAGCACCAGGGCCGCCGCCCCGATCCCGGCCGCCGGAGCGCCTGCGGGCGCGAACGAGGCGGCCGTTCCGGTGGTGCCCCACAGCAGCGCGGAGACCAGGATCGGCAGCGGCCCGTCCATCGGGCGGGTACGGCGAGGAGCGGGGGTCAGACGAACGCGCGCGGGCGCGGACAAACGATTCGGCACAGTCGTGAACTTCCGTCGTCGAAGACCGTCAAGGGGACTGGTTCCGAGGACGGGCGCACGCCACAGGGCCCCTGGACGGGGCTGCGGGGATCAAGCCACCGGAGAGCGCGCGCCCGGTCAGGCGCTGAGCGGTGGCAGCACGACGTGCCAGTACGAGTTCACGGGCCCGATGGTACCCGGCCTGCGCAGGAAGTCGACGGGCCCGACTTCCTGTGCAGGGTGGTGGGGGCATCAGTCGTGCGGGTTGGCCGGAGTGGGAAGGGCGAGTTCGCACCAGGTGGTCTTGCCGATGTAGCCCTCGCCGCGCGGGTGGGCGCCCCAGGAGGAGGCGAGGGCGGCGACGAGTTCCAGGCCCCGGCCGGACTCGTCGTCGGGGGTGGCATGGCGGAGGGTCGGCAACTCGGGGTTCGCGTCGGAGACCTCGATGCGGAGCAGGGAGGGGGTGGGCAGGAGAACCCGGACCCCGATCATCCGGTCACGCGGCGAGCGGGCGTGGCGGCAGGCGTTGGTGACCAGTTCGCTGAGCAGGATCAGCGCGGTCTCGGCGGAGTCGACGGGCACCTCCCACTCGAAGGCCAGCCGGAGGAAGCGGATCCGGGCACGGCCGGCGCTGCGGGGTAGGCGGGGGAACATCCACTCGACGGCATCGAGGGGCTGCTGAGTGAGCATCGGATTCCTTGAGGAGGTGTACGGAGGGCGTCACTCGGGAGGGCTGAGTTCGGCCATTTCACCCTTCAAGGGTCGGCAGGCGGGCATAGCCTCAGCAGTTACACCGCTGGTACAGCGGGAGCTTGAACCGCCCTGTGACCAGGGCAGGGAGGGGCACGGGGCCGTGAGCACGCCGAAGCAGAACCCGATGTCGTGGAAGTACTGCGGCGATCAGCTCAAGCGGTGGCGTGAAAAGGCGGGCGTGCCCCGGGAGGAGTTGAGCCGAGCGGCCAGCTACGACATCGAGAGCGTGCGGTCGATGGAGGCGGGGAGGCGAAAGCCGTCACTCAAGCTGTTGCAGGTAGCGGATGAGCTCTGCGACGCAAAAGGAATGATCGCGGGGGCGGCCGACTTCTTGGCGCCCGAGAAGTTCCCGTCCTACTCGCAGGGTTACACGGATGCGGAGGCCGAGGCGATCGCCATCCAGTGGTACGAAGGGCTCCTCATCCCAGGCTTGCTACAGACCGAGGAGTATGCCCACGAGTTGATCAGCCATAGCTGCCCGCCACTGGACGATGAGACGGTCGATGCACGAGTGACTGCACGGCTCCAGCGCCAGGAGAAGCTGCATCGATCCCTGACTGTGATGTTCGGTTTCATCATCTACGAAGCCGCACTTCGCTCGATGGTCGGAGGACGAGCCTGTATGAAGCGCCAGCTCCAATATCTGCTGGAAGTCGGCAAGTTGCGGAACGTCTCAGTTCAGGTGCTGCCTGTCGGCCGCGGCGCCTACCAAGGACTCGGCGGCTCGTTGATCCTTCTGGAGTCACCCGAGCACGAGCACTTGGCCTACATCGAGGGGCAGGAGACTGGAGTGCTCTACGCCGACCCGGACAAGGTGAGTATCCTCGCCCGCCGCCATGCGATGATCTGCCAGCAAGCTCTCAGCACCGAGGGTTCGGCGGAGTTCATCAGAAAGGTAGCGGAGGAGCTTTGAGCGACCGATCCGAGTGGTTCAAGTCCAGCTACAGCAATGATCAGGGCGGCGCTTGCGTCGAGGTCGCCTCCTCCCCCTCCACCGTCCACGTCCGCGACTCCAAGGACAAGGCCGGCCCGACCCTGACCTTCTCCCCCGAGGCGTGGTCGGCCTTCGTCTCCTTCGCGGCCGAAGCTCAAGCAGCGCGAGTCGAGTGACCCTTTAGTCGAACGGGTGGATAACCACCTTCCAACCACCCCTGCTTGCAGCAGATATGACTTATCGTCACAAGTTCTCCACAGCCGGTTCCGCCGTGTAGCGTGCGCAGCAACGAAACAACCCCCGCCGGTGCGCCAACACCGAACGGGGGTCTGACCGGCACGATCGAAAGAGACTCGATCCTGTGGCTACCCACGACTCTACCGCCATGGCCACCCCCGGGTACGGCAAGCAGTCCGCCCCGGAGCAACTCCCCCGCTCCGCCGCCGACTTCTCCCACCTCCCGGCGCGCGAGGCCTACATCGCCTCGCTCATCGACCACCTCCCCGACGGCGCCGCCATGGACGTCAAGACCCTCGCCGTCCTCCAGCCCCACTACGGGCAGATGGCCTGCCGCACGGTGCTCAACAACCTCTCGACCGCAGGTCACCTGCGTCGCGTCCGTGAGCGCATCAGCTCCAAGGACTGCCGCTGGGTGTTCCGCACCTACTTCTCCCGCACGCCCCGCTCCGACGCGTGGTGGACGCAGTTCCTCACCACGGGCGAGGCGTCCGAGACAGGCGAGTCGTCAACGTCCGGAGCACCCGATCCCCCCAAGGAGCGAACGCTCAACCGCACCTCCCCCACCTCGGCCGCGTACGCGGCGCTCGCCGGTCTCGGTCTCGCCGACGCCCGGCTCGCCCTCTCCGCCGCCGACTGCGCGGCCCTAGAACCGCTCGCCGCCGAGTGGCTGGCCCGGGGCACCACCCTCGCCCTCTTCACCGCCGCTCTCACCGCGGGACTCCCGCCGGACGGCGTCCACAGCCCGGCGGCCTTCACCCGCCGCCGCCTGCTCGACAAGATGCCGCCGGAGCGCCCCCACCCGGCACTCCCTGCCACCCGCGTCATCGAGTGCACGGACTGCCGCGGTCCCTGTCGGGCACACGCCCTGCTGGGCGGCCTCTGCCGCGCCTGCCGTGGCACTCCGAAGGCCCCACCGCCCCGACCGCGCCTCTCCCCCGCCGCGGTTCGCGCACATGCCGCCCGGACCCGTCAAGCAATGATCAGTTCACCGGGATCGTGAATATTCACAGGTCATGGCGTTAACCTATGCAAAATCCAAAGGTGAAGTAGGTTACAAACCTTTCAATCCAAGACGCCCGGTTTGCCCACATGCTGAGATCCGTGCGATAGTCGACCCGTCGAACTTCGGCGGGCCCGACCTGGCACTGCCGACGCCCATCGCGCGGCACGCACCCCCTTGGCCGGCGCGATGACTTGCAGGGGCCCCCACCGCCGACCACGGCGCACCCGGGGGCCCTGCGCGTATCCGGACCCGGAAGGGTCCCGCTCAGTGCCGCTCGCGGATCTTCAGCTCGAACCAGACGCCCTTGCCGCGCGGCAGCAGGTCGGCGCCCCAGCGGTCGGCGAGGTCGTCGACGATCTTCAGGCCCCTGCCGCGCTCGTTCACCGGCCTGGCCTCGGCGAGGATCATGCAGGGCAGCGCGCGCGACGAGTCCCGCACCTCGACCCGCAGCCAGCCGGGCTTGCGGCTGACGTGGAGCCCGATGGTGCGCCCGGCGGCGTGCCGCACCGCGTTGGCCACCAGCTCACTGGTCAGCAACTCCCCGGCCTCCAGGTGCTGGTGGAGGTCCCAGGACTCCAGGACGTTCAACACCAGCCGACGGGCCACCGGGCCCGACTCCGGACGGGACGGCAGCCGGACCTCGTTGGGCGCGGACGGGTCGCACAGTCTGCCGGAGTACATCTCCTGCAGCTCCTCCGAGCTGAGCCGCTCCAGCGCCGAGAGCGCACCCTGGACGTCGATCCACGACGCCTCCGCGACCACGCCGGCCGCGGGAACCGATGACTGATCTGTTTCGCCCCAACCCGCCATGCGGTCCATCATTGCGGAACGCAAGCAGCCGCGTACGGACAATGAGCAAACGATCTCGCCCGAGTCGGCATATGCCGGGAGCAAGAAAGCGTCGACCCGGACCGACCGAAGTCAAGCCCGGGTTGACGTCGAACCGCTTCTACCTGGCGGTTACCACTTGCTCCACGGCAGGTTCCAGCCGCTCAGCCCGTTCGCCGGGTCGAGCGTCTCCTTCTTGACCGAGTTCTTCACGATGACCACGTCCCCGACCATCGAACCGGCGTAGAACTTGCCCATCGAGGTGGAGTCACCGCCGCCCTTGACGTCGCGCAGGCCCACGCAGCCATGGCTGACGTTGTCCTCGCCGAAGTGACCGTCGCTCCAGTAATTCCCGTGCACGTACGTCCCGCTGGTGGTCAGCCGCATCGAGTGCGGGACCTGGAGGTCGTACGGCGAACCGGTCATGCCGGGCAGCGTGCTGGACTGCATCCGCACCGTGCCCTCCTTCGACATGACCACCATCGTGCCGTTCCAGGTGGGGTGTTCGTCCGAGCCCGAGGTGATGTCGATGTCGCTCGACTGCCCGTCCCGGACCACCGTCATCCGGTGCGCGGCGGCGTCAACCGTCGAAACCTGGGATCGCCCGATCGTGAAGGGCTCGTCCCGGTCGGTGCCGTACACCCCGGGGGCGATCTCCACGCTCTTGAGGCGGTAGTGCACCGTCACCTTGGTGCCCGGCTTCCAGTACTGCTCCGGACGGAAGTCCAGCCGCCGGTCGTCGAACCAGTGGCCCTTGACCGCGGTGCCGTTGTCGGTCTCGAAGGTGATGCCCTTCGCGACCGCGTCCTTGTTGGCGACGTCCTTGCTGAACTCCACCGAGACGATCATGCCGACGCCGTACGTGGCGTTGTCGTCCACGTTGTCCGACGCCTTGGCGAGCGCCGCCGGGGTCAGCGTGGTGAAGCTGCTGTCCGCCGTGGCGACCGCGCCGTTGGCGTCCGCGGCCATCGC
Organism: Kitasatospora sp. NPDC059648; assembly: GCF_042734825.1. NCBI lineage: Bacteria > Bacillati > Actinomycetota > Actinomycetes > Kitasatosporales > Streptomycetaceae > Kitasatospora > Kitasatospora sp. NPDC059648. The sequence goes on from NZ_JBHWDU010000011.1 coordinate 23,842, forward strand.
GCTGACCTGGTAGGCGGTGCCCACCGCGAGCCCGGCGGACGGGGTCCAGCTGGAGCCGTCCGCGGCGATCGTGCCGGGGACCTCCTTGCCCGACCTGTCGCTCACCTTGACGGTGGTGAGCTTGCCGCCCGTCGCCCCGATCTTGAGCGCGCCCGGCGCCACGTCCACCGCGCCGTTCTTCGGCTCGATGGTCACCGCGGCCGTCGAGGCCTTCGGCGCCGAACTCGCGGGCGCCGTCGCGGACGCGGCCGCCCCGGCCCCCAGATCGGCCTTGGCGGCACTCCCGGTGCCACCGCCGCCGCCACTGCAGGCCGCGGTCAACGCCATCGCCCCGCCGACCAGCCCGACGGCCATCACTCTGCGTATCGACCTCACGTCGATCCCTCCCTTGTTCCCCACGGACCCGACGGACTCGACGGACTCGACCGGACACACGCGCCCGGCCACCGGAAAGGTTGCGCCATTGGAGGGGCTTTCCGCCCCGAAAACCGAACGGCCCGACCCCAACGGGTGAGGTCCGGGCCGCCCGGCGACGAACTTCCGGGCCTACCAGTTGGCCCAGGACACGTTCCAGCCGCCCAGCCCGTTGGAGGGCGAGACGGTCTTCTCCTTGGTGTTCACGATCTTCACCACGTCGCCGACCATCGAGTCGTTGTAGAACTTGCCGGCGACCGAGCTGTCACTGCCGCCCTTCACGTCCTGCATCGAGATGCAGCCGTGGCTGCCGTTGGACTTGCCGAAGGGGTTGGACCAGTAGTTGCCGTGCAGGAAGGTGCCGGAGGTGGTCAGCCGCATCGCGTGCGGCACGTCCTGGATGTCGTACTCGCCGCCGAGACCGACGGTCTGCGAGTTCATCCGGGTGACCTTCTCCTTGTCCATGATCACCATCGTTCCGCCCCAGGAAGGCGTCGCGTCCGCGCCCAGGGTGACCGGCAGGGTGGTGCTCTTGCCGTCCCGCTCGACGGTCATCTGGTGCGTCTTGGCGTCCGCGGTGGAGATCATCGACCGGCCGATGGTGAACGGCTCGTCCTTGTCCACGTCGCCGTAGACCCCCGGGGCGATCTCGACGCTCTTCAGCCGGTACTTGATGGTCACCTTGGTGCCCGGCTTCCAGTACTCCTCCGGACGGAAGTCCACCCGGCGGCTGTCGAACCAGTGGCCCTTGACCACGGTGCCGTTGTCGGTCTCGAAGGAGATGCCCTTGAGGACGGCGTCCTTGTTCTTGACGTCCTTGTTGAAGGTCACCGAGACGATCATGCCGACGCCGTACGTGGCACCGTCGGCGATGTTGTCGTTGGTGGAGACCTTCTTGTCGGGCGTCAGCGTGGTGAACGAGGTGGTCGACGCGGCCACCAGGCCCGCGTCGTCCTTCGCCTGCGCGTTCACCTTGTACGCCATGCCGACGGCCAGCGCCGCCGCGGGCTTCCAGCCGCTGCCGTCCGGGGTGATCGCACCCTCGACCGGCTTGCCGTTCTTGTCGGTCACCTCGACCGTGGTCAGCTTGCCCTTGGAGACGGACACCTGCAGCGCGTTCGGCGCGACGTCCTGGGCGCCGTCCTTCGGCTCGACCGCGAGCACGGCCGCCGAGGCCTTCGGCGCCGCCGGGGCGGCACTGCCGCCGGCGTCGGCCGGCGCCGAGGCCGCGCTGTCGCCGGACGAACCGCCCTTGTCGTCGTTGCACGCGGCGGTGAGCAGCAGCACCCCACCCATGACCAGCGCCATCGCACCCCTGCGCCGGTAACGGCTGGTGGTACGTATCGCTGCGCCGACCGTCTTCCCCGTCTTCACGGAATCTCCCCTCCCGGTACTCACTCACTTGACGCGTTGAGCGCCCCCATGAGTTGCACGGGGTGCCGAACTTTCACGCCGGACCCGACGCGCCGGAGCAGGATAACCGGGTCGTCCGGGTGAACCCTCGGAGGAGGTGGGGTGAAGGGCCTACGACACCCACTGCTCCCAGGGCAGGTTCCAGTCCCCCAGCCCGTTCGACGGCGGCACGAAGTCCCCGGCCGAGGCCCGCACCTCCAGCACGTCCCCCGGGATGGTGTGCTCGAACAGCCAGGCCGCCGGGGTGTCCTTGCCCGTCCCGCCCTTGACGTCCGCCAGGCCGATGCAGCCGTGGCTGGTGTTGGCGGTGCCGAAGACCCCGGGGTCCGCCCAGTAGTTGCCGTGCACGAAGGTGCCGGAGGCGGTCAGCCGCATCGCGTGCGGGACGTCCTTGATGTCGTACTCGTCGCCCATGCCGACGGTCTGCGAGTTCATCCGGGTCAGCTTGTACTTCTCCGACACCACCATCACCCCCCGGTAGGTGGAGTGGTCGGGGCTGCCCCCGGACACCTTGAGCACCCGGAGCACCTTCCCGCCCTGCCCGGCCCGGACCGTCAGCGTGTGGGCGTCCAGATCGACGGTCGAGACCTGCGCCCGGCCGACGGTGAAGTGCAGGTCCCGGCTCTGCGTACCGAACTGCCCCGGCGCCCCCTGCACGTCCTTGAGCCGCAGCGCCACCGTCACCCTGGTCCCGGCCGCCCAGTACTGCCGCGGCCGGAAGTCCAACCGCTGGTTGCCGAACCAGTGCGCCGCCACCGGCACCGGCGGATCAGCCGTCACCTGCACGGCCCGCTCCACCGCCGCCCGGTCGGTGATCGGACGGCTCAACCGCAACGACACCGGCATCCCGACACCGACCGTGGACCCGTCCTCCGGCGTGAAGAACGCGACGAAGGTGTGCGCCCGGGCCACCGTCGAGAACGCCGAGTGCTGAGCCGCCCGCTGCCCCTGGTCGTCCTCCGCCACGGCGTCCAACGTGAACGCGGTCCCCAGCGGCAACGGCCCGTCCGGCGCCCAGGCCGCCCCGTCCGGACTGATCGTCCCGGGCGACTCGACCCCCTTCGCATCCGCCAGCCGAACCGACACCAGCCGCCCCTGGCCGACGTTCACCCGCACCGCCCCCTCGGCCGCCACGTCCTGCGCACCGTCAGCGGGCACCGCACTCAACACCGCCCGCGACACCGACGCAGGCGCCGTACGCGGCCCCGCCCCGACCCCGTCCCCACCGCTCCCACCCGGCGCCCCGCCCCCGCACCCGGCAACCGCCACCAGGCACCAGGCCGCCACCACCCGCCGCGCCCACACCCCGACTCGGCGCCGCATCCCGGGGCCTCCCACCGCTCGGCTCCGACCTCAGGAGCATCCGACGCCGGTAACAACGACACCGGACCGACCGAAGACACGCCACCCGCCCCTCCCCCGTGCGCGCGGGCAACGCCCCCGCGCGGCCCCGGGGCCGCCCCGCGCGGGGCCCCCCGCCCCCCCCACGCCCGACGCCTGCCTCCGGGGCGGGCCCCCCGGGCGCG
>NZ_JBHWDU010000011.1:27204-68211 GCF_042734825.1 Kitasatospora sp. NPDC059648
TTTTTTTTTTTTTTTTTTTTTTTTTTATTTATATTCTCATAACATTTCGCCTTCCCCTCTCACCCCCCCCGCCCGCCCCCCCGCGGGGGCGGGCCCCCCCCCCCCCCCCGCCCCGGCCCCCACCCTCCCGAGAGCCCCCACCCCCACCACCAACCCCCCGTTCAGCCGCTTCCTCCCCCCACATTCCGGGAAAGAAAAGGTGAACGGGTCCCGAGACACCCCCGTTCAGGGAGGCAACGACCATGGCGTCAGGGCAAGAGCCGGAAGCCGGGGTACGGCCGGGCAGCTGGCAGCCGCTCGGCGCCCGCTTCCGGAAGGACCACCTCGGCGTCCCCGGCACCAACTTCGCCCTCTGGGCAGCCGGCGCCGAGGCCGTCGACCTGTGCCTGTTCGACGATGACGGCCGGGAGAGCCGCCACCGCCTCACCGAACAGGACTTCCAGATCTGGCACGGCTTCCTCCCCGGAGTCCGCCCCGGCACCCGCTACGGCTTCCGGGTGCACGGCCGCTGGGACCCGTGGACGGGCGCCCGCTGGAACCCCGCGAAGCTGCTGCTCGACCCGTACGCCCGCGCCGTCGACGGCTGTTACACCTCCCACGACGCCGCGTGTTCGGCCGTCCGCAACTGGCCGGAGGCCGACGTCGCCGACACCGTCCGGGACAACCGCGACTCCGCCCCCTACGTCCCCAGATCCGTGGTCGTCCACGACGACGACGACTGGTACGACGACCGCCGCCCCAAGACCCCCTGGTCCGAGACGGTGCTCTACGAGCTCCACGTGCGCGGCTTCACCATGCGCCACCCGGACGTCCCGCCCCACCTGCGCGGCACCTACGCCGGCCTGGCCCACCCCGCCGCGATCGACCACCTCACCCGCCTGGGGGTGACCGCCGTCGAGCTGCTGCCGGTGCACCAGTTCGCCGACGAGGACCACCTCCAGGCCCGCGGCCTGGTCAACTACTGGGGGTACAACACGGTCGGCTACTTCGCCCCGCACGCCGGCTACTCCGCCTCGGGCTCCCGCGGCGGCCAGGTCGGCGAGTTCAAGCGGATGGTCCGCGCCCTGCACGCCGCCGGGATCGAGGTGATCCTCGACGTGGTGTTCAACCACACCGCCGAGGGCGCCGAGCTCGGCCCGGCGCTGTCACTGCGCGGCATCGACAACGCCGCCTACTACCGACTGGCCCCGCACCGCCCCCGCGGCTACGCCGACTACACGGGCTGCGGCAACACCCTGGACACCCGCCGCCCGCAGGTGGTCCGGCTGATCACCGACTCGCTGCGCTACTGGGTGACCGAGATGGGCGTGGACGGCTTCCGCTTCGACCTGGCGGCCGCCCTGGCCCGCGGCGGGTTCGACGGCACGGACGGCGTCGACATGGACCACCCCTTCCTCGCCGCCGTCTCCCAGGACCCGCTGCTCAGCCGGGTGAAGCTGATCGCCGAGCCCTGGGACGTCGGCCCGGGCGGCTACCAGGTCGGCGGCTTCCCCCCGCTGTGGGCCGAGTGGAACGACAGGTACCGCGACACCGTACGGGACTTCTGGCGCGGTGCCCGCCCGGACGTGCGCGAGCTGGGCTACCGGCTGTCCGGCTCCTCCGACCTCTACCAGCGCGGCGGCCGCCGCCCGTACGCCTCGATCAACTACGTGACCGCGCACGACGGTTTCACCCTGCGCGACCTGGTCTCCTACGACCGCAAGCACAACGAGGCCAACGGCGAGGCCAACCGGGACGGCACAGACGACAACCGCTCGTGGAACCACGGCGTCGAGGGCGAGACCACCGACCCGGAGGTCAACGCCCTGCGACTGCGCCAACTGCGCAACCTGATGGCCACCCTGCTGCTCTCCGCGGGCGTACCGATGATCACCGCCGGGGACGAGCTGGGCCGCACCCAGGGCGGCAACAACAACGCCTACTGCCAGGACGGCGAACTCAGCTGGCTGGACTGGTCGCTGCTGGAGCAGCCCGGCTGGCGGGACCTGTGCGAGCTGACCTCCCGGCTGGTGCGGCTGCGCCGTGCCCACCCGGTGCTGCGCCGCAGGGCGTTCTTCTCCGGCCGGGCCGTTACCCCAGGCGGCCAGCCGGACCTCGCCTGGTTCACCCCGCTCGGCAAGGAGATGACCGAGGCGGACTGGTTCGGCCCCACGGCCTGCCTGGGCATGCTGCTGTCCGGCACCGCGATGTCCGAACGGGACGGCTCCGGGCGGCCGTTGGAGGACGACAGCTTCCTGCTGCTGCTGAACGCGGGCCACGAGCCGACGGTGTTCACCCTGCCCGGCGAGCCCTGGGCGGAGCCGGAGGCCGCCTACGGGACGGTGCTGGACACGGCGGCCGCGGGCACGGGCGAGCCGTACCCGCGGGGCGCGGTGGTGCTGGGCGGGCGCTCGCTCCAACTGCTGCGCGTGCCCGCCCGGTCGGCGTGATCAGGCGACGGCCGGCCCGGTCGCCTGCACGGCTGCGGAGCCGGGGCCGCGCGTGGGCCCGGTGTCGACCGCCATGGCCGCACTCCGGTCACTCACTCGCGTATCAATGAGCATCCGTCAGGAGATGTAATCGGCCGTTCGGCAGGCGCTCGCAAGAGGCGCACGGCGCACTCCTCCCGGCACGAAGGGCAGTACGCGCCGCTCGCTCCCCTCACGCCCCACCCGAACGGCTGGCCGGTTCTCGTCGGGCGCCGCCGACAGGGGCGAAAAACCGGATGAGAAGTGACGTGCTCTCTGCCTACCCTCACCGCGATGGCCGAGAACAGACAAGACGCTGACCAACCCACCGGGCGCCACCGCTCCACGGTCCGCTCGCTGCTGCGCCTGTGGCCCTACGCCCGGGCGGTGCGCGGCCGGCTCGCCGTCTCGGTGACGGCCGCCTCGCTCGCCATGCTGAGCACCCTCGCCGTCCCGGTCGTCCTCGGCCGGATCGTCGACGGCCCGCTCGCCCGGCACGACCTCGACGCCCTCTGGCCGCCGGTCGGCCTGCTGCTGCTCCTCGGGCTGGTCGAGTCCGCACTGTTCTACACCCGCCGGGTGGTCCTCTCCCGCCCGCTGGGGCGGCTGGAGGCGGCCATGCGCGCCGACCTCTACGCCAAGCTCCAGCGGCTGCCGGTCTCCTTCCACGACCGCTGGGGTTCCGGCCAGATGCTCTCCCGGGCCACCACGGACCTGAACGCCATGCGGCTCTTCCTGGCCTTCCCGCTGGTGTTCCTGGTCGTCAACTCGGTGACGTTCCTGGCCGGCGTCGTGCTGATGTTCACCCAGGAGTGGCGGCTCGCGCTGATCGTCCTGCTGCCCTGCCTGCCGCTGATGGTGCTCACCCGGCGCTTCGAGTCCTCCTACTCGCTCACCGCCCGGCGCGCCCAGGACCAGAACGGCGACCTCGCCACCACGGTCGAGGAGTCCGTCCTCGGGATCCGCATCCTCAAGGCCTTCGGCCGGCACCGCACCATGGCCGAGCACTTCCGCGAGCAGTCCCACCGGCTGCGCCGCACCGAACTGCGCAAGGCCCACCAGCTCGCCAACCTGTGGGCGGTCATCGTCGGCCTGCCCGAGATCGCCCTCGGCTGCGCCCTGGCCGTCGGTGCCTACCTGGTCGCCCACGACGAGCTGAGCGCCGGCACCCTGGTCGCCTTCCTCTCCACCGCCCTCGCCCTGCGCTGGCCGGTCGAGTCGCTCGGCTGGCTGCTCGCCTACGCCAACGAGGCCGCCACCGCCACCGACCGCTTCTTCGAGGTCATGGACGAGCCCGAGCCCGAGGACCCGGGCAGCGCCGACGCGCTCGGCGCCCCGGACGGCATCCGCTTCAGCGGCGTCCGCTTCCGCTACCCCGACGCCCCCGACGGCACCCCCGACATCCTGGCCGGCATCGACCTGCACGTGCGCAGCGGCGAGACGATGGCCCTGGTCGGCGCCACCGGCAGCGGCAAGACCACGCTCACCGCGCTGCTCCCCCGGCTGTACGAGGCCACCGGCGGCCGGATCACCCTGGACGGCCGGGACATCGCCGAGCTGCCCCGGGAGAGGCTGCGCGAACTCGTCTCGGTCGCCTTCGAGGAGCCCACCCTGTTCTCCGCCACCGTCCGGGAGAACGTCCTGATGGGCGCCCCCGACGCGGACGACCGGCAGCTGGCCACCGCCCTGGCCACCGCCCAGGCCGGCTTCGTCGAGAAGCTCCCGGCCGGGGTGGAGACCGAGGTCGGCGAGCAGGGCCTGAGCCTGTCCGGCGGCCAGCGCCAGCGCCTCGCCCTGGCCCGTGCGGTGGTCGGCGACCCGCCCTTCCTGGTGCTGGACGATCCGCTCTCCGCCCTGGACGTGCACACCGAGGCACTGGTCGAACGGGCGCTGCGCGAGGTGCTGGGCTCCACCACCGCCCTGGTGGTCGCCCACCGCCCCAGCACCGTGCTGCTCGCCGACCGGGTCGCGGTGCTCGCGAACGGCCGGATCGAGGCCGTCGGCACCCACCAGGAGCTGCTGCGGGACTGCCCGCACTACCGCGAACTGATGTCGGGCGAGGCCGCCCTCGTCCCCGAGGGCCCCTTCGTCCCCGAGGAGGGGGTCGCCCGATGACCACCACCGTCGAGCCCACCGGGACCGGAACCGTCGAGGAGGAGCTGCCCTCGCCGCCGGCCGACGACGAGGACATCCCCGTCCCGCCCGGCGCGCCCCGGGCGCTGCTGCGCTCGCTGCTCGGCCCGCACCGGGCCCGGATCGCCGTCGCGATGGTGGTGATCCTGGTCCAGCAGGCCGCCCTGCAGTCCGGCCCGCTGCTGGTCGCGGTGGCGATGGACCGCGGCATCCCGGCACTGCGCGCGCACGACTCCGGCCCGCTGATCGCGGTGGTCGCCGGGTACCTGTTCTGCGCCCTGCTCAGCCCTCTGCTGCAGTGGGCGTTCATCAAGATCAGCGCCCGGGTGAACCAGGACGTCCTGCTGGAGCTGCGCGGCCGGATCTTCCGGCACGCCCAGCGGCTCAGCCTGGACTTCCACGAGCGCTACACCTCGGGCCGGATCATCTCCCGGGCCACCAGCGACATCGACGCGCTGCGCGAACTGCTCTCCGAGGGCCTGCAGGAGTTGCTGACCGTCTTCCTGTCGGTCTGCTACATCTCGGTGCTGCTGGTAGTGCTGGACTGGCGGCTGGGCCTGGCCTCGCTGGTGTGCTTCCTGCCGCTGGCGCTGGTCGCCCACTCCTTCCGGACCCGCTCCCGCCGGGTCTACCGCCGCTCGCGGACGGCCGCCGCCTCGATGATCGTGCGCTTCACCGAGACCATGAACGGCATCCGGCCGGTGCAGGCCTTCCGCCGCGAGAAGGCCAACGACGCCGCCTTCGCCGTGGTCAACCGGAAGTCCTCCACGGCCAACGCGGAGGGCTTCCTGGAACTCGCCCGGTACGTCGGCCTGTCCCGCGCCACCGCCAACGTCTGGACCACCGGCATCGTGCTGCTGGGCGCCTACCTGGTCACCGAGGACTCCCTGGAGCTGGGCGTCCTCACCGCCTTCGTGCTCTACCTGCGACGCCTGTTCGACCCGATCGACCAGCTGGCGATGTTCCTGAACAGCTACCAGGCCGCCGCCGCGGCACTGGAGAAGATCGCCGGGCTGCTCGCCCACGAGCCGACCGTCGCCGAGCCGGCCGAACCGGTCGAGCTGCCCCGGGCCGTCAGCAAGGGCCGCGAGGTCTCCTTCGAGGGCACCCGCTTCGCCTACCGCACCGGCAAGGAGGTACTGCCGCCCTTCGACCTGCTGATCCCGGCCGGTCAGACGGTCGCGGTGGTCGGGGCGACCGGCGCGGGCAAGTCGACGCTCGCCAAGCTGCTGGCCCGCTTCTACGACCCGACCGACGGCCGGATCCGGCTGGACGGCGTGGACCTGCGCGACCTCGCCACCCCGGAGCTGCGGCGCGGGGTGGTGATGGTGACCCAGGAGTCCTTCCTGTTCTCCGGCACCGTCGCCGAGAACATCGCGATCGGCCGCCCCGGCGCCTCCCGCGCCGAGGTCGAGCAGGCCGCCCGCGACATCGGCGCGTACGAGTTCATCGCGGCGCTCCCGGACGGCTTCGACACCGACGTGCGCAAGCGCGGCGGCCGGATCTCCGCCGGGCAGCGCCAGCTGGTCGCCTTCGCCCGGGCCCTGCTCGCCGACCCGGCCGTGCTGATCCTGGACGAGGCGACCAGTTCGCTGGACGTGCCCGGCGAGCAGGCCGTGCAGCGGGCGATGCGCACGGTGCTGGCCGGCCGCACGGCAGTGATCATCGCCCACCGGCTCTCCACCGTGGAGATCGCCGACCGGGTCCTGGTGATGGACCAGGGCCGGATCGTCGAGGACGGCCCGCCGCGGCGGCTGATCGACGGCTCCGGGCGTTTCGCCACCCTGCATCGCGCCTGGCGGGACAGCCTGGTGTAGAACAACCCCTCAGTGGGCCCGTCCAGGAAGCCCCACAGTTGTGCCCGTCCGGGTGCGCCGTCACGCACCCGGGCGGGCATCCCCTTTCCCGGGGCCGGGAACTCCGCCACGCTCACCCGCCCACGGTGCGGGGCAAACGGATGACCGCCGTCCGTGGCAATCCGGACGGCGGTCATCCGCTCCAGGAACTCGGCTCAGCGCAGCAGCCCCGCGTCCATCCCCGCCGACTCGGCCGGGAGTGCGACCAGCCCCAGTTCGGCCGGTGAGGCCAACCGGGGATGCGCGGGCAGGACCCGGACGGTGTAGCCGAACGGCCCGGTGCGGCCGAGTTCCAACGAGCCCTCGTAGCGGGTGCGGCCGTCCAGGTCCGGGCCGCCGACCGGCTTGAGCGCGAGGACCGCGGCGTCCGAGATGCCGTCCGTCTCGTCCACCCGGCCGGAGACCACCTGCACCTCGACGTCCCCCGGCTCCAGCGCGCCCAGCGCGACCTGCACCCGCAGCGCCAGCGAGCTGCCCAGCTCCTGGGCCTCGGCCGGGCAGTCCGCCTCGACGTGCTCGACCCGCACGCCCGGCCAGCCCTCCCGGACCCTGGCCTTCCACTCCGCCAGCTCCCGGGCGGCGGTCACCCGCCTGCTCGCCCCCGGGCGCTCGGACCCGGCACCGACGTTCCCCGCTCCGGCGCTCCCTCCTTCGTCGGTCGTCCGTCGCTCGTCGCCTTCGGCACCGGCTCGCCCTTCGGCTCGGGGCGCGACCTCGATCGCGAGCTCCCGCTGGGCCAACGCCGCGGGGGTGTACAGCCGCTCGACGTACTCGCGGACCATCCGCCCGGCCAGCACCTTGGGCCCCAGGGTGACCAGGGTGTGCCGGACCATGGCGATCCAGCGGTGCGGCAGCCCGTCGCTGCCCCGGTCGTAGAACCGGCCGGCGACCTGCTCCTCGATCAGGTCGTACAGCGCGGCGGCCTCGATGTCGTCGCGCCGCTCGGCCTCGCTGCTCTCCGGGTCGAGCACGCCGTCGCCCTCGTCGGCGGTGGGGATCGCCCAGCCGTTCTGGCCGTCGTACCACTCGTCCCACCAGCCGTCCAGGACGGACAGGTTCAGGCAGCCGTTGAGCGCGGCCTTCATCCCGGAGGTGCCGCAGGCCTCCAGCGGGCGCAGCGGGTTGTTCAGCCAGACGTCGCAGCCCGGGTAGAGGTGCTGGGCCATCGCCATGTCGTAGTCCGGCAGGAAGACGATCCGGTGGCGCACCGCCGGGTCGTCGGCGAAGGCGACCATCTGCTGGATCAGCCGCTTGCCGCCGTCGTCGGCCGGGTGGGCCTTGCCGGCGACCACGATCTGCACCGGCCGGGTGGGGTGCAGCAGCAGGCCGCGCAGCCGGTCCGGGTCGCGCAGCATCAGGGTGAGCCGCTTGTACGAGGGCACCCGGCGGGCGAAGCCGATGGTGAGCACGTCCGGGTCGAGCACCGAGGAGACCCAGCCGAGCTCGGCCTCGCCGGCCCCGCGCTGGCGCCAGGAGTCGCGCAGCCGGCGGCGGGCCTCGTCCACCAGCTGGGCGCGCAGGCTGCGGCGCAGGTCCCAGATCTCGGCGTTGCCGATCCGCTCCAGGCCGGTCCAGCGCTTGGTCTCGCCGGTGGTCATCGCCTCCTCGGCGCGTCCGGCACCGAGTTCGGCGGCGCCCAGGCGCACCACGGCCGGGTCGATCCAGGTGGGGGCGTGCACGCCGTTGGTGACCGAGGTGATCGGCACCTCGGCGGGGTCGAAGCCGGGCCAGAGGCCGTTGAACATCGAGCGGCTGACCTCGCCGTGCAGGGTGGACACCCCGTTGGCGCGCTGGGCCAGCCGCAGGCCCATCGCGGCCATGTTGAAGAGCTTGGGGTCCCCGCCACGCCAGGTCTCGGCGCCGAGCGCGAGCACCGACTCGACCGGGACGCCGGGCAGTGCGGCGTCGCCGCCGAAGTGGCGGGCGACCAGCTCGCGGTCGAAACGGTCGATGCCGGCCGGGACGGGCGTGTGGGTGGTGAACAGGGTGCCGGCCCGGACGGACTCCAGGGCGGCGGCGAAGTCCAGCCCGGCCGTCTGGTCGGCGACCAGTTCGCGGATCCGCTCGACACCGAGGAAGCCGGCGTGCCCCTCGTTGGTGTGGAAGACCTCCGGGGCGGGGTGCCCGGTGAGCCGGCCGTAGGCGCGCACGGCCCGGACCCCGCCGATGCCGAGCAGCATCTCCTGGAGCAGCCGGTGCTCGCTGCCGCCTCCGTAGAGCCGGTCGGTGACGTCGCGTTCGGCGGGTGAGTTGGCCTCGATGTCGGAGTCGAGCAGCAGCAGCGGGACCCGCCCGACCTGGGCCTTCCAGATGTGCGCGCCCAGGGTGCGGCCGCCGGGCAGGGCGAGGTCGACCCGGCTCGGGGTGCCGTCGGCCTCCCGCACCAGGCTGACGGCCAGTTCGTCCGGGTCCAGCAGGGGGTAGCGCTCCTGCTGCCAGCCGGTCCGGTCGAGGGACTGCCGGAAGTAGCCGTGCCGGTAGAACAGCCCCACGCCGATGATCGGGACGCCGAGGTCGCTGGCGGCCTTGAGGTGGTCGCCGGCCAGGATGCCGAGACCGCCGGAGTACTGGGGCAGTGCGGCGGCGATGCCGTACTCGGGCGAGAAGTAGGCGATGGCGGCGGGCGGCGGGGTGGCACCGCCCTCCTGCTGGGCCTGGTACCAGCGCGGGCCGGTGAGGTACTCGCGCAGGTCGTCGGCGAGGTCGCCGAGTCTGCGCAGGAACCGCCGGTCGGCGGCGAGTGCGGTGAGCCGGGCGGCCGGGACCTCCCCGAGCAGCCGCACCGGGTCCTCGCCGGTCGCGGCCCAGACCTCCGGGTCCACGGACCGGAAGAGGTCCCTGGTCTCGGGGTGCCAGGACCAGCGCAGGTTGAGGGCCAGCTCGTGCAACGGCTGGAGTTGTTCGGGCAGGACAGTGCGGACGGTGAATCTGCGGATTGCCTTCACAGGCGTGAAGCGTAGCCTCGACGATCGTCCTGACAACGGGTCAAGCGGGTCATTGGGCATCCGTTCGGCCTATTGATGAGATCGCATTCGGCGCATTGGTCTGCGCGGGGGGCGCGCGAGGCGCACATTCGGGGGTGCCGCGCTACCAATGCGTGAACTCCACGGAACAGATCGATTTCCGGCCGCCCGCTCGGTCCGGACAAAGCCCGAAACTACTGTCGTACCGCTGCGAAAAACGTGTTGCCGATGCGAGGATGACCGAAGGTCGTTGATGCTGCGGGGACAACGACGACGGGTGGCGTCCCCCGTGAAGCAGCACGTCCGAATCCTTTTCGCGTTGACCGTTCCCCTTCTTCCTTAACCCGTTCGGCGCTCACCGCGCACGGACGCGTGTCTTTGCGCACGGCCGGCTCGTTCACGGGTCGACCGGGCCGCCCAGGGGCGTGCCCCCGGAGGCGTGCGCCGGGACGCGCACGGGTTCCGGGGCGTCCCGCCACCGGTTCGGCGGGCGCCGGGCAGGTTGCCGGGGACGGCGGCGCGGGCAGGCTTCCGGTCGCACGTCCACCCCACCCAGCAGTCCTCCCGGTACTCCCTGGCCCGACACCCCGGCCCGAGGGAGCTGCCGCTGATCTCGGGCAGGAGTTTGGCATGCACGGCGACACGCGGGACCAGTCCACACCGGTGGCCGACACCGTCGACGCAGCGGTCGCGGAATCCGCCGGACGGATGGATTCTGACACTCGGACAGACCCGGCGATGCCTTCGCCCCGGGCGTCCGCGGCGGTCCGTACCGAATCCTCCGAAGCCCAGGCCTCCACCGCACAGGCCCCCGCAGCACCGCCCGCCACAGCTCAGCCCGACGCAGCGGCCCGACAACCCGGGGCCGAGGAGGGCCGGACGGCGGCACCACGCCGGCGCACCACCACGACGCGCCGCACCACCGCGACGGCCCCCACCCGCCGGGCCGCCGACCCCGGGGCGGCCGCGGCCGACGCCGAGCCGCCCGCCCGCAAGCGCGCCGCGAGCAAGAGCACCAGCAAGCCCGCCACTGCCAAGACCGCCACCAAGCCCTCCGCCCGCAAGACGACAGAGAGCGACACCGTGATCGGCCGCATCCCCGTCCTGGACGTCAGCCCCCAGATCGACGCCGGTCGCCGCCCGGCCAAGGCCGTCGTCGGCGAGACCTTCCTGGTCACCGCGACGGTCTTCCGCGAGGGCCACGACGCCGTCAACGCCAACGTGGTGCTGCGCGACCCGCGCGGCCGCAGCGGCCCGTGGACGCCGATGCGCGAGCTGGCCGAGGGCACCGACCGCTGGGGCGCGCACATCACCCCGACCGCGCCCGGCCGCTGGTCGTACCTGGTGGAGGCGTGGAGCGACCCGGTCGCCACCTGGCGCCGGACGGCCGCGGTGAAGCTCCCGGCCGGGATCGACACCGCGCTGGTCCTGGAGGAGGGCGCCCGCCTGCTGGAGCAGGCCGCCGCCGGGGTGCCGAAGAAGGAGGGCCGCGCGCACGTGCTGGCCGCCGTGGACGCGCTGCGCGACCCTGGGCTGCCGCCGCTGTCCCGGCTGGCCGCCGCGCTCGCTCCCGAGGTGCTGGACCTGCTGGCCCGCTACCCGCTGCGCGAGCTGCTCAGCGCCTCCCGTCCGCTGCCGCTCCAGGTGGACCGCGAGCGCGCGCTGTTCGGCTCCTGGTACGAGTTCTTCCCCCGTTCGGAGGGTGCGGTGGTCGACCCGAACGGGGTCGAGCCGCCGCGGTCGGGCACCCTGCGCACCGCCGCCGAGCGGCTGCCGGCGATCGCCGCGATGGACTTCGACGTGGTCTACCTGCCGCCCGTCCACCCGATCGGACGAGCGTTCCGCAAGGGTCCGGACAACAGCCTGACGGCCGGTCCGCACGACGTCGGCTCGCCGTGGGCGATCGGCTCGCCCGAGGGCGGCCACGACGCGGTCCACCCGGACCTCGGCACCATCGAGGACTTCGACCACTTCGTCGCCGAGGCCAGGGCGCTGCACCTGGAGGTGGCGCTGGACTTCGCCCTCCAGTGCTCCCCTGACCACCCGTGGGTGAACAAGCATCCGGAATGGTTCAACCACCGTGCCGACGGGACCATCGCGTACGCCGAGAACCCGCCGAAGAAGTACCAGGACATCTATCCGATCAACTTCGACCAGGACATGGACGGAATCGTCAAGGAAACCGTCCGGATCCTCCGGTTCTGGATGTCCCACGGCGTCAGGATCTTCCGGGTCGACAACCCCCACACCAAGCCGGTGGTGTTCTGGGAGAAGGTGCTCTCCGACATCGCCCGCACCGACCCCGATGTCGTGTTCCTGGCGGAGGCCTTCACCCGCCCCGCGATGATGCACACCCTCGCGAAGATCGGCTTCCATCAGTCGTACACGTACTTCACCTGGCGCAACACCAAGAACGAACTCACCGAGTACCTCACCGAACTCACCGGCGACGCGGCCGCCTACATGCGCCCCAACTTCTTCGCCAACACCCCGGACATCCTGCACGCCTTCCTGCAGCACGGCGGCCGCGCCGCCTTCGCGATCCGCGCGGTGCTCGCTGCCACCCTCTCCCCCAGCTACGGCGTCTACGCCGGGTTCGAGCTGTGCGAGAACGAGCCGGCCCACCCGGGCTCCGAGGAGTACCTGCACTCGGAGAAGTACGAGCTGCGCCCGCGCGACTGGAACCGCACCGACACCCTCGCCCCGCTGCTCACCGTGCTGAACCGGCTGCGCCGGCGCCACCCGGCCCTCCAGCAGCTGCGCGACCTGCGCTTCCACCCCACCGACAACGAGCAGGTGCTCGCCTACTCCAAGACCGCGACCACCCCCGACGGCCTCACCGACCAGGTCATCACCGTGGTCAACCTCGACCCGCACCACGTCCAGGAGGCCACCGTGACGCTCGACGGCGACGGGCCCCACGCGGTGCGCGACGAGCTCACCGGCGCCGCCTACACCTGGGGCCGGCACAACTACGTCCGGCTCGATCCCTCAGCCGAGCCGGCTCACCTCCTCACGGTTCGGAGGAACCCAGCGTGACAGTGAACGAGCCCGTCCCCGACACCTTCCCCGAGACCTCGAAGAAGAACCTGGACCCCGAGTGGTTCAAACGTGCGGTCTTCTACGAGGTGCTGGTGCGGTCCTTCCAGGACAGCAACGGCGACGGGGTCGGGGACCTCAAGGGGCTCACGGCCAAACTCGACTACCTCCAGTGGCTCGGCGTCGACTGCCTCTGGCTCCCGCCGTTCTTCGCCTCGCCGCTGCGCGACGGAGGGTACGACGTCGCCGACTACAAGTCGGTGCTGCCGGAGTTCGGCGACATCGCCGACTTCATGGAGTTCGTGGACGCCGCGCACGCCCGCGGCATGCGCGTGATCATCGACTTCGTCATGAACCACACCAGCGACCAGCATCCGTGGTTCCAGGCCTCGCGGGCGGACCCGGACGGGCCGTACGGCGACTTCTACATGTGGGCCGACGACGACAAGCAGTACCCGGACGCCCGGATCATCTTCGTCGACACCGAGACCTCCAACTGGACCTACGACCCGGTCCGCAAGCAGTACTACTGGCACCGGTTCTTCTCGCACCAGCCGGACCTCAACTACGACAACCCGCGGGTCCAGGACGAGATGATCGCCGGCCTCCGGTTCTGGCTCGACCTCGGCATCGACGGCTTCCGGCTGGACGCGGTGCCCTACCTGTTCGCCCGGGAGGGCACCAACTGCGAGAACCTGCCGGAGACCCACGAGTTCCTCAAGCGGGTCCGCAAGGAGATCGACGCCGACTACCCGGACACCGTGCTCCTCGCCGAGGCCAACCAGTGGCCGGAGGACGTGGTCGACTACTTCGGCGACTTCACCGCGGGCGGCGACGAGTGCCACATGGCGTTCCACTTCCCGGTGATGCCGCGGATCTTCATGGCCGTGCGCCGGGAGTCCCGGTACCCGGTGTCGGAGATCCTCGCCAAGACCCCGCAGATCCCGGGCGGCTGCCAGTGGGGCATCTTCCTGCGCAACCACGACGAGCTGACCCTGGAGATGGTCACCGACGAGGAGCGCGACTACATGTACGCGGAGTACGCCAAGGACCCGCGGATGCGCGCCAACGTGGGCATCCGCCGCCGGCTCGCCCCGCTGCTGGAGAACGACCGCAACCAGATCGAGCTGTTCACCGCCCTGCTGCTCTCCCTGCCCGGCTCGCCGGTGCTCTACTACGGGGACGAGATCGGCATGGGCGACAACATCTGGCTGGGCGACCGGGACGGTGTGCGCACGCCGATGCAGTGGACCCCGGACCGCAACGCGGGTTTCTCCTCCGCCGACCCGGGCAGGCTCAGTCTGCCGCCCATCATGGACCCGGTGTACGGCTTCCAGGTGACCAACGTCGAGGCGCAGCAGAGCAGTTCGAGTTCGCTGCTGCACTGGACGCGTCGCATGATCGAGATCCGCAAGCTCAACCCGGCGTTCGGCCTGGGCACCTACACCGAACTGCCGTCCAGCAACCCCGCCGTGCTGGCCTTCGTGCGCGAGTACGAGGGGGACCTGGTCATGTGCGTGAACAACTTCTCGCGGTTCGCGCAGCCGACCGAGCTGGACCTGCGGCAGTACGGCGGGCGGTACCCGGTCGAGCTGATCGGCGGGGTGCGCTTCCCGTCGATCGGCGAGTGGCCCTACCTGCTCACGCTGGCCGGGCACGGCTTCTACTGGTTCCAGCTCCGGCAGCCCCCGCGCCTGAGCGGGACCAGGCGGTCGAAGTAACGATCCGCCGCACCTGCCACCGCGGCCCGCACAGCAGCACCAGACCCTCCGGGGGCGCGAGTTGAACCCCCGCGCCCCCGGAGTTCTCTGCACCACCGCGTACGGAGAACAGCCCAACGGCTACCCACACGAAGGCGTGACACCCGAGCCGTGCTCGCGTGCCGCGACCGCCGCGCCGCTGAAATCCGGAAGACTGACGGACCCCGGCCACGACCCGTCGGGCAGTCCGCGTGCTTCCGGGGAAAGGGAGTCATGTCCGAAACCTCCCGTTCTCAAGCCCATGTGCAGCACGACGCCCCGGCCGGCTCCGCCGCGCACCCGGGAGCGCGGGGCACCGGGCCCCGGAGAACCGCCCTGGGGGTCAGCGAGCTCGTCCAGGCGGCCCTGCCGCTGATCGCCGAGTGGCTCCCCACCCAGCGGTGGTACGCCGGGAAGGGACGGCCCATCACCGGGCTCGTCCCGCTGGTCGGAACCCCCCTGCAGGTCGGCGACCCCGCCCTGCTGCACCTGCTGCTGCGGGTCGAGCACGCCACCACGGCCGGACTGCCGCACGGCGACACCTACCAACTCCTGCTCGGCATCCGTTCCCAGGGCCCCGCGGGCATCGAGCCCGGCGCCGTGCTCGGCCGGCTCAGCCAGGGTCCGTACGACGGCGCCGCCCTCTACGACGCGGTCCACGACCCCGAGCTCACCGGGCGGCTGCTGGAACACCTCGCCACCGGCGACCGGTTCGGCTCGCTCTCCTTCCGCCGCACCCCGGGCTCCGGGCTGCCCACCAACCTCCCCGGCCGCGCCTCCACCGCCGAGCAGTCCAACAGCTCGGTCATCTACGGCACCTCGTACATCCTCAAGCTCTTCCGGCGCATCCACCCCGGCACCAATCCCGACCTCGAACTCTCCCTCGCCCTCTCCCGGGCCGGCTCCACCCGCATCCCCCGGGTCGCCGCCTGGTTCGAGAGCCGGATGGAGCGCGCCGAGCCCGCCACCCTCGGGCTGCTCCAGCGCTACCTGCCGGACGCCGAGGACGGCTGGGAGCTCGCCCTCGACCAGGTCGGCCGGCTCAAGGGCGACCGCTCCCCCGGCAACTTCGCCATCGAGGCGCACCGGCTCGGCCGGGCCACCGCCGAGGTGCACCGGGTGCTCGCCCGCTCGATGCCGGTCGCGCGGCTCGACCGCACCCAGACCGGCCGGCTCGCCACCGCGATGGCCGACCGGCTGGACAGCGCGGTCGCCGCCGTCCCCGGGCTGCTGCGCTTCCGGGCAGCCCTGCGCACCGCCTTCCAGCAGCTCGCCGACGCCCACCCGGACGGCCTGCCGGTCCAGCGCATCCACGGCGACCTCCACCTCGGGCAGGCCATGCGCACCCCGCACGGCTGGGTGCTGCTGGACTTCGAGGGCGAGCCCGCCAAGTCCGTCAACGAGCGCCGCGAGCCACAGCCCGCCCTGCGCGACGTCGCCGCGATGCTGCGCTCCTTCGACTACGCCGCCGCCCACCTGCTGGCCGGCGGCCCGGTCGACCCGGAGCTCGCCCACCTCGCCGCCGCCTGGGCCCAGCGCAACCGCACCGCCTTCTGCGCCGGCTACACCGCCGGGGGCGGTGCCGACCCGGCGGCCTCACCGGAGCTGATGCGGGCGCTGGAGATCGACAAGGCGGTGTACGAGGTGGTGTACGAGGCCCGGCACCGGCCCAGCTGGCTTCCCATCCCGCTGGCCGCGATCAACCGGCTCGCCCTGTCCGTCTGACCGCCCGCCCCCGCTGTCCCGCCACGAGTTCGCCCGATCCCGCCGCTGGAGGACCACGCCGTGACGCCGCTCGACCCGACCGGCCGCCCCACCCGCCCCGTTCCGGCCACCCCCTCGGCCGGGCCCTCCGAACGGGCCGATGCCCGGGAGGCCGACGAGCCCCGGAAGGCCGGCTCACCCGGATCCGGCGCCCCTTCGGGTGTCCCGGCGGACACCCCCCTCGGCGCCCTGCGCCTGCCCGAGGCACCGCTGCCGCCGGCCGAGGTGGACCGACTGGTGAGCGGGCAGCACCACGACCCCCACTCGCTGCTCGGCGCGCACCCGGTGCACGGCGGCACGGCGATCCGGGTGCTGCGCCCGTTCGCCGAGCGGGTGGTGGTGGAGACCGACCGGGGTCCGGCCGAACTCACCCACCAGCAGGGCGGGTTGTTCACCGGCCTGCTGGTGGGCGACGAACTCCCCGACTACACCCTGCTGGTGACCTACCCCGGCGGCGAACCGCTGCGCCAGCACGACGGCTACCGCACCCCGCCCACCCTCGGCGAGCTCGACCTGCACCTGATCTCCGAGGGCCGGCACGAACAGCTGTGGAAGGCGCTCGGCTCGCACGTGCGCACCGTCGGCGGCGTCACCGGCACCGCCTTCGCGGTCTGGGCGCCGAACGCCGTCGGGGTGCGGCTGATCGGCGACTTCAACCACTGGGACGGCACCGGCCACCCGATGCGCTCGCTGGGCTCCTCCGGCATCTGGGAGCTGTTCGTCCCCGGCCTCGCCGAGGGCACCACCTACAAGTACGAGATCCACACCCGCCAGGGCTGGGTGCTCGACAAGGCCGACCCGCTGGCCCGGGCCGCCCAGTGCCCGCCCGGCACCGCCTCGATGGTCACCTCCTCCGCGCACCGGTGGCAGGACGGCGAGTGGATGGCCCGCCGGGCGCGCGCCGAGCACCACCGGGCGCCGATGTCGGTGTACGAGCTGCACCTGGCCTCCTGGCGGCCCGACCTCGCCTCCTACCGCGCCATCGCCGACGAACTGCCGGGATACCTCAAGGAGTTGAACTTCACCCACGTGGAGTTCATGCCGGTCATGGAGCACCCCTTCGGCGGTTCCTGGGGCTACCAGGTCTCCGGCTACTACGCCCCCACCGCCCGGCTCGGCTCCCCGGACGACTTCCGGTACCTGGTGGACACCCTGCACCGGCACGGCATCGGCGTGATCGTCGACTGGGTGCCCGCGCACTTCCCCAAGGACGACTTCGCGCTCGCCCGCTTCGACGGCGAGCCGCTGTACGAACCGGCCGACCCCCTGCGGGCCGAGCACCCCGACTGGGGCACGCTGGAGTTCGACTACGGCCGCACCGAGGTGCGCAACTTCCTGGTCGCCAACGCCGTCTACTGGTGCGAGGAGTTCCACATCGACGGCCTGCGGGTGGACGCCGTCGCCTCGATGCTCTACCTCGACTACTCCCGCGAGGGCGGCGCCTGGACGCCCAACCAGTACGGCGGCAGGGAGAACCTCGACGCGGCCTCCTTCCTCCAGGAGATGAACGCCACCGTCTACCGGCGCTGCCCCGGCGTGATCACCGTCGCCGAGGAGTCCACCGCCTGGGACGGCGTCACCCGCCCCACCGACGCCGGCGGCCTGGGCTTCGGCCTGAAGTGGAACATGGGCTGGATGCACGACTCGCTGGTCTACATGTCCAAGGAGCCGGTGCACCGCAAGTACCACCACAACGAGATCACCTTCTCGATGGTGTACGCCTACTCCGAGAACTACATCCTGCCGATCTCGCACGACGAGGTGGTCCACGGCAAGCAGGCCCTGGTCTCCAAGATGCCCGGCGACTGGTGGCAGCAGCGCGCCAACCACCGCGCCTACCTGGGCTTCATGTGGTCCCACCCGGGCAAGCAACTGCTGTTCATGGGGCAGGAGTTCGCCCAGGGCGCGGAGTGGCACCACGAACAGGGCCCGCAGTGGTGGGTGCTCGACGAGCAGTGGCCGGGCCACGCGGACCACCTGGGCGTGCGCCGCCTGGTCCGCGACCTCAACCGGATCTACCGCGACACCCCAGCCCTCTGGGAGCTCGACACCGCCCCGGACGGCTTCCGCTGGCTCGACGGCGGCGCCGCCGAGGACAACCTGCTCTCCTACGTCCGCCGCGCCGCCGACGGCACCCCGCTGGTCGCCGTCTGCAACTTCTCGCCCGTCGTCCGGCACGGCCACCGGGTCGGCCTGCCCCGCCTGAGCGGCCGCGAGCAGCTCTGGGAGGAAGTGCTGAACACCGACGCCGAGACCTACGGCGGCAGCGGTGTGGGCAACTCCCGCCCGATCAAGGCCGAACCCGTCGAATGGAACGGCCAGCCCCGCTCCGCCGAACTGGTCCTCCCACCACTCGCCACCCTCTGGCTCCGCCCGGCCTGACCAGCACCTCACCGACAGCCCCCCGGAACGCGATCGCCCCGGGGGGCTTCCACTTGTCAGCGCCCGGAACCACGCGTCGTACGACCTGCTCCACGGGCCCTGCAACAGTCCGCGTGATCCGAACCGTGTCCGCGGCGGAGCATTGTTCCCCGGCCCGGACACGCCTAGCGTTCACATCCGATACGAATCGTCAACAGGGGGGCGTCGTTGTTCCAGATCCTGTGGTGGCTGTACGTGCTGTGGCCGTTGGGCTGCTGGGCCGCGCTGGCCCGCACCCGGCTGCTCGGAGGGATCGTCGGCGCCGCCCTGGTCGGCCAGGCAGTGGTGCTGATCGGGCTGGAGTACGAGTGGTGGTCCCTCCTCACGGCGGCCGAGCTGACGGTGGCGTACCCCTTCGGCTCGCTCCTCGCGATCCTCGTGGGTGCACTGGCCGAACGACGGCTGCGCGGCCGTCGCCCCGAAGCGGCGGACGGCCATCGGGTCGGCGGCGCGACGGTCGCCGTCGTCTGCCACGCGATCGTCGGCGTGGTCGTCGCCGCCGCCTACCCGCTCTACCTCTCCGGTTTCGCCTACTACCCGAGCCTCGCCGAACTTCCGCTGCCGTCGGGGCTCGCCGTCCAGCGCGACTCCGGTACTGCCGGCGGTTGCGCGTCTCACGACTGCACGCGGGAGGTCTCCATCGGCAGCACGAGTGATCTGCCGCCGGCGGCGGTGGCGGCTCGCCTGCGGGACGGCCTCAGCGCCGCCGGCTGGACGGCCGGTCCCTCCGGCTCGTTGCAGCATCCGCACGGATGGCTGCTGGACAAGCGGGTCGTCCGGGTGTTCATCACCGAGAGCCCCCGGGGGGCGTCGGTCGAGCTGGTGGGCCCCGAGTACTTCGGCGAGGCAGCTACGCCGTGATCTCGAATGCCCGGCGCGGGGATTCGGCCCCCTTGCCTTCCGCACCACTCTTCGGCCAGGGACGGCTGAGAGCCCAGCTCGGGCGGCCCCTGCTCTGATGCAGGCTCGCCGCGCCCCCGCAGGCCGTTGGTCCCTTGCGTCCGCCCGGCCGTTCTGCTAGCGAACGGACGTATGCGATGCGAAGGTATGGTCGATATGACCAGCTTCCGAGGCGACGGGACGGAGACATCCGCGTGGCGCGCAGCGTGTACGTGACCGGGATCGACCGGGGGGACGGCCGGCAGGCGGTCGAGCTCGGGGTCATGGAACTGCTCACCCGCAAGGTGGACCGGGTCGGGGTGTTCCGTCCACTGGTGCACGCGGCCGCGCCCGGGGAGCCCGGGTCGGACCACGTGGTCGAGCTGCTGCGCGGGCGGTACCGGATCGACCTGCCGAGTTCGGAGCTGTACGGGCTCACCTACGAGGAGGCCGCAGCGCTGCAGGCCGCCCAGGGGCAGGACGAGCTGGTCTCCGCCCTGGTCGACCGCTTCCGCGCGGTGGAGCGGCGCTGCCAGGCGGTGCTGGTGCTCGGCACCGACTTCGCGGACACCAACATCCCCGACGAGCTGGCCTTCAACGCCCGCCTCGCCAACGAGTTCGGCGCCGCCGTGCTGCCGGTGCTCGGCGGGCAGGGCAAGGAGCCGGAGGCCGTGATCGCCGAGGTGCGCAACGCCCACCGGGCGTACACCGACCTGGGCTGCGAGACCCTGGCGATGATCGCCAACCGGGTCGCCCCGAGCGCCAAGCAGCGGATCCAGCGCACGCTCACCGAGAAACTGCCGATCCCCGCCTACGTCATCCCGGAGGAGCCCGCCCTCGCCGCGCCGACCGTCGCCCAGCTGGTCGAGGCGACCGGCGCCGAGGTGCTGCTCGGCGACGCGACCGGCCTGGCCCGGGACGTGCGCGGCTTCGTCTTCGGCGGCGCCATGCTGCCCACCTTCCTGGACGCGCTGACCGAGGGCGCCCTGGTCGTCACCCCCGGGGACCGCGCCGACCTGGTGATCGGCTCGCTGGCCGCGCACGCGGCCGGCGCCCCGCCGATCGCCGGGGTGCTGCTGACCCTCGGCCAGCACCCCGGCCCGAACGTCATGGCGCTGGCCGCCCGGCTCGCCCCCGGCACCCCGGTCGCGTTCGTCCCCGAGGGCAGCTGGCCCACCGCCGCCACCCTGACCCACCTGGAGGGCAAGCTCACCGCGGCCAGCCCCCGGAAGGCCGAGATCGCCCTCGGTCTGTTCGAACTGCACGTCGACACCGTCGAGTTGACCAACCGGATCGAGGTCGGTCGGTCCGAGCGGGTCACCCCGATGATGTTCGAGCACGAGCTGCTGGAGCGCGCCCGGGCCGGCCGCCGGCACGTGGTGCTGCCCGAGGGCACCGAGGAGCGGGTGCTCCGCGCGGCCGAGATCCTGCTGCGCCGCAACATCTGCGACCTCACCCTGCTCGGCGAGGTCGACGCGGTGCGCCGCAAGGCCTCGGGCCTGGGCATCGACCTCCCCCCGGTGGGGGCACCTCCCGGCCGCCAGGCTGGGGGAGCGCCGGGCGCCGACCGCGCCCAGGTCCGGATCGTCGACCCGACCACCAGCCCGCTGCGCCGCCAGTTCGCCGAGCTGTACGCCCGGCTGCGGGCCCACAAGGGGATGACCGTCGAGCTGGCGCTGGACGTGGTCACCGACGTCTCCTACTTCGGCACCCTGATGGTCCAGGAGGGGATCGCGGACGGCATGGTCTCCGGCGCGGTGCACTCCACCGCGGCGACCATCCGGCCCGCCTTCGAGGTGATCAAGACCTCGCCCGACGCCTCGATCGTCTCCTCCGTCTTCTTCATGTGCCTGGCCGACAAGGTGCTGGTGTACGGCGACTGCGCGGTCAACCCGGACCCGGACGCCCAGCAGCTGGCGGACATCGCGATCCAGTCCGCCGCCACCGCCGCCCAGTTCGGGGTGGAGCCGCGGGTCGCCATGCTCTCCTACTCGACCGGCACCTCCGGCTCGGGCGCGGACGTCGACAAGGTCCGCAAGGCCACCGAGCTGGTCCGCGAGCTGCGGCCGGACATCCTGGTCGAGGGCCCGATCCAGTACGACGCGGCGGTGGACGCCCACGTCGCGGCCACCAAGCTGCCGGGCTCGGCGGTGGCCGGGCGGGCGACCGTGCTGATCTTCCCCGACCTCAACACCGGCAACAACACCTACAAGGCCGTCCAGCGCTCGGCCGGCGCGGTCGCGGTCGGCCCGGTGCTGCAGGGCCTGCGCAAGCCCGTCAACGACCTCTCGCGCGGGGCGCTGGTGCAGGACATCGTCAACACCGTCGCGATCACCGCCATCCAGTCCCAGGACGACAAGGAGCTCAGGGCGTGAGTGAGCGCAGCGAACGAACCATCGACAGGCGCGTGTTCCGCGGAGCGACTGCCGAGCGCAGCGAGGTGGGCGCATGAGTGAGGGGACGCGCGTACTCGTTCTCAACGCCGGCTCCTCGTCGGTCAAGTACCAGCTGATCGACATGCTGGACGGCGCCCGCCTGGCCTCCGGACTGGTGGAGCGGATCGGCGAGTCCGCCGGACGGCTGGTGCACACCCCGCACAGCGGGGACGAGCGCGAGCTGCTGGAGGTCTTCCCGGACCACTCCGCCGCGCTGAAGGCCGTCGCCGAGGAGCTGGCCGCCGACGGCCTCGGGCTGGACTCCCCCGAGCTGGCCGCGATCGGCCACCGGGTGGTGCACGGCGGCAAGCGGTTCACCGAGCCGACCGTGATCACCGAAGAGGTGCTGAAGGAGATCCGGCGGCTGATCCCGGTCGCGCCGCTGCACAACCCGGCCAACATCACCGGCATCGAGGTGGCCCGCGCGCTGCGGCCCGACCTGCCGCAGGTGGCCGTGTTCGACACCGCCTTCCACGCCTCGATGCCCGAGTACTCGGCCCGGTACGCGATCGACAAGGCCGTCGCCGACGAGCACCGGGTGCGCCGCTACGGCTTCCACGGCACCTCGCACCAGTACGTCTCCCGGGCCACCGCCCGGCTGCTCGGCAGGGACCCGGCCGAGGTCAACGTGATCGTGCTGCACCTGGGCAACGGCGCCTCCGCCTCGGCGGTCAGCGGCGGCCGCTGCGTGGACACCTCGATGGGCCTCACCCCACTGGAGGGCCTGGTCATGGGCACTCGTTCGGGTGACATCGACGCCGGGGTGGTGTTCCACCTGAACCGGGTCGGCGGCCTGTCGATCGACGAGATCGACGACCTGCTCAACCGCCGCAGCGGCCTGCGCGGGCTGTGCGGCGAGAACGACATGCGCGAGATCATGCGCCGCGCCGACGAGGGGGACGCGGACGCGCGGCTCGCCTTCGACGCTTACGTCCACCGGCTGCGCAAGTACATCGGCGGCTACTACGCGGTGCTCGGCCGGGTGGACGCGATCGCGTTCACCGCGGGCGTCGGGGAGAACGCGGCGCCGGTGCGCGCGGCGGCCACCGCGGGACTGGAGGAGCTGGGCATCGCCGTGGACCCGGAGCTGAACTCGGTGCGCTCCGGCGAGGCCCGGATCATCTCGCCCGCGTACTCCCGGGTGGCGGTCGCGGTGGTGCCCACCGACGAGGAGCTGGAGATCGCCCGACAGGCCTTCGCCCTGGTGCACCGGGAGGTTGATGATCCCGAGGACTGACACACCGTCGTCTCGCTCCTCGGGATACTTCGTCGGCGATTCCCCACGATTCGTGCCGAATGCACCTATAACACGAACGGATAGACTGATCCATATGCGCCGAGCGAAAATTGTCTGCACCCTGGGTCCGGCGACGGACTCCTACGAACAGCTGAAGGCCATCGTCGAGGCGGGCATGAACGTCGCCCGACTCAACATGAGCCACGGCAACCACGCGGACCACGAGGAGCGGTACCGAAAGGTCCGCCAGGTCTCGGAGGACACCGGCAAGGCCATCGGCGTCCTGGCCGACCTCCAGGGTCCCAAGATCCGTCTGGCGACCTTCGCCAACGGCCCGGTGACCGTCGACAACGGCGACGAGTTCACCATCACCACCGAGGACGTCCCCGGTGACCAGCACATCTGCGGTACCACCTACAAGGGCCTGCCCGGCGACGTGAAGCCCGGCGACCCGATCCTGATCAACGACGGCGTCATCGCCCTGGAGGTCGTCAGCGTCGACGGCCCGCGGGTGAAGACCGTGGTGGTCGAGGGCGGCGTGCTCTCGAACAACAAGGGCATCAACCTGCCCGGCGCGGCCGTGAACGTGCCCGCCCTGTCCGAGAAGGACAAGGAGGACCTGCGCTTCGCGCTGCGTCTGGGCGTCGACATGGTCGCCCTGTCCTTCGTCCGCAACGCGGCCGACATCAAGGACGTCCACGAGGTCATGGACGAGGTCGGCATCCGGGTGCCGGTCATCGCCAAGATCGAGAAGCCGCAGGCCGTCGAGGCCATGGAGGAGATCGTCCTCGCCTTCGACGCCATCATGGTCGCCCGCGGCGACCTGGCCGTTGAGTACCCGCTGGAGCGGGTGCCGCTGGTCCAGAAGCAGCTGATCACCCTGGCCCGCCGCAACGCCAAGCCGGTCATCGTCGCCACCCAGATGATGGAGTCGATGATCCACGCCTCGCGGCCGACCCGCGCCGAGGTCTCCGACGTCGCCAACGCCATCCTGGACGGCACCGACGCGGTGATGCTCTCCGCCGAGTCCAGCGTCGGCAAGTACCCGGTCGAGACCGTCCGCACCATGAGCCGGATCTGCGAGAAGGCCGAGGAGGAGCTCGTCTCCCAGGGCCTGCAGCCGCTCAACCCGGGCCGCAAGCCGCGCACCCAGGGCGGCTCGGTCGCCCGCGCCGCCTGCGAGCTGGGCGACTTCCTGAACGGCAAGGCGCTGATCGCGTTCACCAAGTCCGGTGACACCGCGCGCCGGCTGTCCCGCTACCGCTCGCCGATCCCGGTGATCGCGTTCACCCCGGACGCGGCCACCCGCAACCAGCTCTCGCTGAGCTGGGGCGTCGAGTCGTACGTCACCGAGCAGGTGGCCACCACCGACGCGATGGTCGCGCAGGTCGACCGCGAGCTGCTGCGGCTGGGCGAGCTGAGCGAGGGCGACACCGTGATCGTCACCGCCGGTGTCCCGGTCGGCGTCCCCGGCACCACCAACCTGGTGCAGGTGCACCGCCTGGGCAGCCACGGCGAGTGACGCCCCGGTAGGACCGCACGAACGCCGGTGGGGCGGCCCTCCTTCACGGGAGGGCCGCCCCACCGGCGTCGTGGCGTCCGCCGGGCGCCGTCGTCGCTACTTGTCGCTGTAGGGCGCGTTGTCGTTGAACAGGTGCATCCCCGGGATGTGCAGGGTGCCGCCGAACTGGCCGGCCTGCTTGGCGGTGACGCCGGTCAGCTCCAGGTCCAGCGGGATCGGGATGGAGCCGATCAGGTCGTAGAGCCAGCGCGGCAGGGTGTCCGGGGTGAGGGTGATCTCGCCCAGGTCGATCGGGATCGGCAGGCCGAGCACCTTGGACAGGTGGCCGGACAGCCGCTCCACGTACATGGTGACCTGGCCGTTGCGCATGGTCGAGGTCGAGCCCGGGGCGCCCTGGACGTGGAAGGTGACGCCGTTGCCCTCCAGGGTCGACATGTCGAGGTTCTCGATGTCCACGCTGTCGACCACGAACTTCAGCACCCGCTTGGTGCCGGTCGGGGTCTTCACGTCGTAGACGCCGTGGAAGGCCGCGCCGTGCAGGCCCAGCCGGCTGCTCTGCAGTGTCCAGTTCTGCTCCGGCACGACCTGTCCGGAGGAGGCCGCACCGGCGGTCAGGTTGCGGGTGTCCACGTCGCAGTTGGGGTTCGCCGTGGGCGAGGCGGACGGAGTCGGGGTGGCCGCCGGGGTCGCCGGGGTCGCCGGGACGTCCGCCGACGGGGTCGCGGACGGGGCCGCCTTGGTGCTCGACTTCCCGCCGGACGCGGTGGCACCCGGCGAGGGCCGGCCGCCCGAGGGCTGGGCGGCGGGCGGCGCGGCCTGCTGGGCGCCGGCCGCCGGAGCCTGCGGCGGGGCGGGCTGCGCCGGGGTGCCGACCCGCGGGGCCGGGGCGGCCGGGGTCTGGGGGGTGGCACTGGGTGTCGTGCTCGGCGTCGGACCGGCCGACCCGCCCGGGTTCAGCAGGTGGTCGATGCCGCCGACGAGGTCGTCGATCAGCCCGGCCCGGCTCGCGGTGGCCGTGCCGTCGGCGGTGCCCTGGTACACCGCGCCCACCGCGCCCGAGCCGCCGGTGGCGGCGGAGCGGACCGCGGGCGGGGTGGTGGCCGTGCCGGTGGCCGGCGGCTTCACCGGCGCGGTGGTCGGGGCCGGGGTCGGCGCCTGGGTCGGAGTGGTGGTCGGCACCGAGGTGGGGCCGGTCGAGGGCGACCCCGTCGCCGTACCGGAGGTGCCGGGGGTGCCGGACGTACCGGGCGTGCCCGACGGCGCGGGCGGCGGCTCGGGCAGCTCGCTCTTGGGGACGGGCGTCTCGATCGGCGCCACGTCCGGGACGGTGACCGGCGCGTTGCCGCAGGGCTTGCCGGCCGCGGACTCCGCCACCGCCGGGTTGGGCGTGTAGGCCGCGGCCATCAGCAGCGCGGTCGGCACCGCGGCCATCGCCAGGGCGCGCCCTCTGAGTCTGACCCGCACCGGCGTGCGCGGCGCCGCGTGCCGACCGGAGCGCTGCGCGGGGACGGCCGTGC
The DNA here is from genome assembly GCF_042734825.1 of Kitasatospora sp. NPDC059648. NCBI lineage: Bacteria > Bacillati > Actinomycetota > Actinomycetes > Kitasatosporales > Streptomycetaceae > Kitasatospora > Kitasatospora sp. NPDC059648. Next base: position 53,157 of record NZ_JBHWDU010000011.1, read on the forward strand.
CCTCTGCTTGCTCGGCCGGCCCGGTCACCGCGCCTCCTCCTGCTCCCCGGCCGTGGGCTGCTGCGGGACGGTGGCCTCGGCGGCGGGCTCGGCGGCCGGCTCCTTGGGCGCGCCCTGGGCGGGCAGCTTGGCGGTGGGCGCCTCCACGGCCTCGGCCTTGGCGGGCTCGGCCGTGGCCGGCTCGGCGCCGGCCGGCTCGGCGGCGACGCGCTGCGCTATGGGGTTGTCCGCCTGCTTGGCCCGGCGCGCGCGCCGCCCCGTGACGGGCTCGGTGGCCGGCTCCGGCAGCGGGGCCCAGGAGACCATCAGCCCGCCGCCGATCAGGCCCGGCAGCAGCGCCAGGCCGAAGCCCGCGAGGTTGGAGACCGGGATCGAGACCAGCGTCAGCAGGATGGTCGCGATGCCCGCGAACACCCGCACGGCGGGCTGGAACCAGGCGGTCAGTCCGAGGATGATCATCAGCACCCCGATGATCAGCGACCCGGCCCCGGCCGTGGTGGACATCGCGATGGTCAGCCCGCCGAACGTGAGGTGGGCGTACGGGAAGTAGAGGATCGGAACGCCGGCGATCATGGCCAGCTTGCCGCCCCAGTAGGGCCTGGTGCGGCGGAAGTCACGCCAGTGCCGCCAGAGCCACCCGACGGGGTTCTGGTGGCCGGGCCGCGTCTCGACCGTTGCGCTGGACATGAACAACTCCTCGATGTCGCTACGAGGTTGGAACAGAAAGGGGGGTGGCCGGGAACGGCGGTCGCCCGCCGCCCCCGGCCCCAGGTGGACCCGTCATCCCGGCGCGCCGAACGGCGTGCCGTCGGACGGAGTCCGGAACATCAATCGAGGCTCAGAAGCACTCGGTGCCCGCACCGTCGCCGCTCTTCAGCGCGAGGCTCAGGCCGTTCAGCTTGAACGTGCCGGCCGAGGTGGCCCGCGCGGTCTGCTGGACGCCGCTCAGGTCGGCGACCTTGGCGGACTGGGCGAAGCCGGTCGGACCGGTCGGCAGACCGGCGCCGCCGCCCGCCTTGGTGACGCCCGCGTGCGGGGCCCAGCCCTGGGTGGCCGTGCCGGAGAGGGTGGAGGCGTCCTGGCCGATGTTGATGTCGGTGAAGGTCGCGTCCGCCTTCAGCTGCTCCAGGTCGATCAGCAGGTTCGAGGCCTCGACCGGCTTGGCGGAGTCGGTGCCGGCGTGCAGCTGCAGGGTGATCTTGCCCAGGCCGAACGCGGACAGGTCCGTCACCACCGACTGGCACAGGTTGTTGATGGTGGCGTGGTCGAAGGCCGAGACCGCGACCGGGTGCGGCTTGCCGCTCGCCTCGATGTCCACCGAGCCGAACTGGGCGAAGTTGGTGCCGTGCAGCTGGTCGGTGCTGACCTTGAACTGCTGGCCGGAAATGCTGAACGAGGCGGCGAGCGCGCTGTTGGCGATCGAGACGCCGACCATCGCGGTGGCCGCGACGCTCGGCACCATCACCAGGGCGAAGCGCTTCCAGCGGGTCTTGCCGTAGGTCTTGGACATGCGAGTCCTCCTTCTAGGACGTACATCTCCGGCTCCCCGGCGGCGCGTCCCGCGCCGGTGGGGGCCTGGGATGGGAGAGAGCTACGTCCTCGGTAGCGGAGAGCGCCTTGGGCGTCGTCGGACGCGGGAGCGGCCTGCGTGCTGCGGCACTCCCGTCCCGAAACCGGCCGTCCTTGCGGGACGACGGGTCGGACCGACGACATCGGCGATCACCCCCGAGCGACAACCAGCGACCGCGCAGGGCCGCGCGGCCGGTCGAGGACAGGAACCGCCGTGGGACCGCGGATACCCCCCTGCCCTCCCTACCGCCGACCGGGGCCGACGGATCACCCGGTGGGGATCCCGCGCTCCGCATGGCCGACCGGCTGTCGGAGGGTGTGGAGTCTGGGACCGGGCGTGGCCGATCGTGCTTGAATCCCGGGCGAAGCACAAGGGGTGCCTTACTGACGGGTAATGCAACACCGGATGGCGTTGATCATGGAATTGGCGCGATTTGCACCCTGCGTGACGACTTCAAGGAATCGTGGCGACGTAATCTGCCGGAAACAGCGGCGAAACACCCGTGGGTGGTCACTGAACGTGACCACCCACGGGTGAAATCAAGATTTGGTAAACGTCTGTCCGGTTGCCCGGATTGTCGCCAAATCCCCAGGCGACACCGCAGGTCATCCGACGTGCCAGGCACTCGGTGCCAGGGCCGGGCCCGAGCCCTCCGGGGGTGGGCTCAGAACAGCACGCGGGCCAGCGCCGCGCGGGCCGCGACGACCCGCGGGTCCTCCGGGCCGATCACCTCGAACAGCTCCAGCAGGCGCAGCCGGGCGGTGTCCCGGTCCTCGCCGAAGGTCCGGCCGACGGTGTCCACCAGGCGACCGAAGGCGTCCTCGACGTGACCGCCCACCAGGTCCAGGTCCGCCGCCCGCAGCTGGACCGCGACGTCCTTCGGGTCGGCGGCGGCCGCGGCCCGGACGGCCTGCAGGTCCAGGCCCTCGACCCGCTTGAGCAGCTCGGCCTGCGCCAGGCCCAGCTTGGCCTCGGTGTTGCCCGGCTGGTCGACCAGCACGTTCCGGTACGCCTGGATGGCGCCGCTCAGGTCGCCGGCGTCCAGCGCGTCGTGCGCGGCGGCCAGCGCCGGGTCCTCCGGCCGCTGCGGACCGGCGGCGGCCGCGGCCTCACCCGGGGCGACCGCGCCGCCGGAGATGCCGAAGCGCTGCTCGGCGACCACGATCAGCTGGTCCAGCACCTTGCGGACGTTCGCGGCGCTCTCCGCGCCCTGGAACAGCGGCACCAGCTGGCCGGCCACCACGGCCATCACGGCCGGGATGCCCTGGATGCCGAACTGCTGGGCGATCAGCTGGTTGGCGTCCACGTCGATCTTGGCGAGCACGAAGGCGCCGGCGTACTCCTCGGCCAGGCCCTCAAGGATCGGGCTGAGCTGCTTGCAGGGCCCGCACCACTCGGCCCAGAAGTCGATGACGACCGGCACCTCGGTGGAGCGCTGGACGACCTCGGTCTCGAAGGTGTCCTCGGTGACGTCGATGACGAGCTGGTAGGCGGGCTGGGGGGCGACTCCGTCCGCTTCGGCGGCGGCCGCCTGGCGGGCCCGCTCGGCCCGGGCCTGCTCGGCCTTCTGGGCGGCCTCACCGGCCGCCTTCACTGCGGCGAGGTCGACCGCACCGCGCAGGGCGGCGCTGTTGAGACGCGAATTCCGTGGCTGCATGGCACCATCCTCCCCCGTCCGCGCTGCTGGCGGGCACCAACCTCCGGAAAGTCCCCCCGCGCGGGCTGCGCGGTGCGGATTCCCGGGCCGGGCACCCCTCCCCCGGTAGCCTGAACCGTTCGGCGCGGATCCCCACCCGCGCCCGCGCCGTCCCCGTCCCACGGGATCCGGCGCCTGGTTGTCACTGCTTTCGCTACAGGTCGTAGCGTAACTGGAGCCGGTGGCCCGGCCGCAAGCCCCACCGGCGGTCCGGGGACGTGAGCTGCCCCACTTTCCCGGGCCGCCCGGCTGCCCGAACCGGCGAACAGTCGCTACCGTTACCAGCCCCACCCAAGTTACTTACCAGTAAAGCGCAAGGAGACCCGGTGCCGGCCGCCCAGCCCTCCGCGAGCCCGGACAGCGCCGCCCCGGACAGCGCCGTCCCGGGCAGCACAGTCCGGGGCAGCACAGCCCAGGAGGGGACGACCGCGTCCCGGGCCAAGGGCCGCCCGCGCAGTGCCGCCGCCGACCTCGCGATCCTCGACGCCACCCGCGAGGCCCTCGCCGAACTCGGCTGGGGCGGACTGACCATGGGCCACGTCGCGAGCCGGGCCGGGGTCGCCAAGACCACGCTCTACCGCCGCTGGCCGTCCAAGAACGAGCTCGTGGTGGACGCCGTCGCCAGCCTCTTCGACGAGCTCGTGATGCCCGACCTCGGCAGCCTGCGGGCCGACATCGAGGCCGTGGTCGGCCAGTTCGCCGGCCTGCTGGCCCGACCGGAGACCCAGACCGCGCTGCTCGCCCTGTTCGCCGAGGGCACCCGCGACCCCCAGCTGCGCCGCCGGATCCGGGAGGCGATCGTGGACCCGCAGAAGCACCTGGTCCGGCAGGGCCGGGCGGCCGCCCAGGCGCGCGGCGAACTCGAAGCGGACACCGACGCCGGCTCGGCCTGCGAGGAGGTCGACATCATCTTCGACACCATCGCCGGCACGGTCGAGCACCGCGTCCTGGTCAGCGGCGAGCCGATCACCCCGGAGTGGACCCGCCGCTTCACCGACCTGCTGCTCGGACCGCTCACCACCTGCTGACGGCGTCCGGGCACGCCGGAGCCGCCCCGTACGGACTTCCGTACGGGGCGGCTCGGTCGGAGAGCCCGGCAGACCCCGGCAGAGCTCAGCCGGTCAGAACGCCGCGTTCTCCCGGTACGTCCCCCACTCCTCCCGCAGCGCGTTGCAGATCTCGCCCAGGGTCGCCTCGGCGCGCACCGCGTCCAGCATCGGCGGGATCATCGACTCGCCCGAGCGCGCCGCCGCCAGCATGGCGTCCAGTCCCGCCCGCACCGCCGCGTCGTCCCGGGCCGCCTTGCGCTCGCCCAGCACCCGCACCTGCTCGCGCTCGACCTCGTGGCTGACCCGCAGGATCTCCAGGTCGGGGGTGACGCTGCGCGGGTGGCAGTTGACGCCGACCACGCGCTTCTCGCCCTTCTCCACCGCCTGCTGGTACTGGAAGGCGGCCTCGGCGATCTCACCGGTGAACCAGCCCTCCTCGATCCCGCGCAGGATGCCGGAGGTGATCGGGCCGATCTCGTGGTCCTCGCGGCCCTTGTCCAGGATCCGCTGGAAGATCGCCTCGGCCTGCTCCTCGATCCGGTCGGTCAGCGCCTCGACGTACCAGGAGCCGCCCAGCGGGTCGGCCACGTTGGTGACGCCGGTCTCCTCCATCAGCACCTGCTGGGTGCGCAGCGCGATCTCGGCGGCCTGCTCGGAGGGCAGCGCCAGGGTCTCGTCCAGCGCGTTGGTGTGCAGCGAGTTGGTGCCGCCGAGCACCGCGGAGAGCGCCTCGACGGCGGTGCGCACCACGTTGTTGTACGGCTGCTGTGCGGTGAGCGAGACGCCCGCGGTCTGGGTGTGGAAGCGCAGCCACTGCGCCTTGTCGGTCTTCGCGCCGAAGCGGTCGCGCATCCAGCGGGCCCAGATCCGGCGGGCGGCGCGGAACTTGGCGATCTCCTCGAAGAAGTCCAGGTGGGCGTCGAAGAAGAAGGACAGGCCGGGCGCGAAGACGTCCACGTCCAGGCCGCGGGACAGGCCCAGCTCGACGTAGGCGAAGCCGTCGGCCAGGGTGTACGCCAGCTCCTGCGCGGCCGTCGCCCCGGCCTCGCGGATGTGGTAGCCGGAGACGGACAGCGGCTTGTACGCCGGGATGCCCTTGGCGCAGTGCTCCATCAGGTCGCCGATCAGGCGCAGGTGCGGCTCGGGGGCGAAGAGCCACTCCTTCTGGGCGATGTACTCCTTGAAGATGTCCGTCTGCAGGGTGCCGTTGAGCACCGCCGGGTCCACGCCCTGGCGCTCGGCGGCCACGATGTACATGCAGAAGATCGGGACGGCCGGGCCGCTGATCGTCATCGAGGTGGTGACGTCGCCGAGCGGGATGCCGTCGAACAGCACCTCCATGTCGGCGGCCGAGTCGATGGCGACGCCGCAGTGGCCGACCTCGCCGAGCGACTTGGGGTCGTCCGAGTCGTAGCCCATCAGGGTGGGCATGTCGAAGGCGACCGAGAGGCCGCCGCCGCCCGCGTCCAGGATCATCCGGTAGCGCTCGTTGGTCTGCTGCGCGTTGCCGAAGCCGGCGAACTGGCGGATGGTCCACGTGCGGCCGCGGTAGCCGGTGGGGTGCAGGCCGCGGGTGAACGGGTACTCGCCCGGCCAGCCGATCCGCTCGAAGCCCTCGACGGGCTGCCCGGGGGCGGGGCCGTAGACCGGCTCGACCTCGTCGCCGGACAGGGTGGTGAAGTCCGCGTCCCGCTTGCGGGCCTTGTCGTAGCGCTGCTGCCAGCGCTGCCGTCCGCGCTCGATCTCCTCGGCGTCCATGGGCCGAACTCCGCTCCGTACGGCCGCCACGGCACCGGGCGGCACAGCTATTAGGACGTCCTACTAATTTACTCGGACGTCCTAGTAGTTGTCGACGGCGGCTCGCCGGGAAAGCCGAGGAGTGCGGAGGGCCCGGAAACGCGGCGAGCGCCCCTGCCCCGGTCCGGGGAGGGGCGCTCGCCGCGCGGGAGACGGTCGGCTCAGACGCCGGCCGGCTGGCGGGAGCCGCTCGCCGGGAGCTGCTCGGCGGCCTCGCGGGCCACCTTGCGCTCGAAGACGAAGGACAGGAACGGGATGCAGCCCGCCGCCAGGGTCAGCACCAGCCGGCCGAGCGGCCACTTCAGCTTCTGCCCGAGCAGGAAGGTCACCACGAAGTACCCGATGTACAGGTAGCCGTGCAGCATCGCGACGTAGGTGGTCAGGTCCTCGGCGGCACCGAAGCCGTACTTCGCGATCATGAAGCCGCAGAACACCAGCAGTGCGCAACCGGTCGCAATGGCCAGGCCGCGGTACCAGCCCAGCAGGGGGGTCGCCTTCATACTCTTCCTCGCCTCGCTCGGCAGTTTCGGCCGGTACGCCCGGATCCGCGCACCGCTCCCACGAGGGTAGCCGTCCTCACGACCGCTCCCGAGCAGCCCCCTCGGCCGTCCCCTCGACCATCCCCCCGGCGGCCTCGCCGACGGCCCCGTCGTCCGGCTCCGCGAAGTCCCCGGCGGCGATCCGCAGCGGCCTGAGCAGTTCGAACACCTGGCGGCACTGGTCGGGGCCGTACTCCTCCAGCCCGAACTCCATCGCCATCAGCTCCCGGGTGGCCTCCTCCACCACCTCGCGGCCGCGCCCGGTGATCGCGGCGAGCACCCCGCGGCCGTCCAGCGGGTTGGGGCGGCGGGCGACCAGGCCGGCCCGCTCCAGGCGGTCGACGGTGTTGGTGACGCTGGTGGGGTGGACCATCAGCCGCTCGCCGATCTTGGAGAGCGAGAGCTCGCCGGTCCGGCTGAAGGTCAGCAGCACCAGCGCCTCGTACCGGGCGAAGGTCAGACCGTACGGCTTGAGCACCGCGTCGACCCGGGACAGCAGGATCTGGTGCGCGCGCATGATCGAGGTGATCGCCGCCATCGAGGGCACGGCGCCCCAGCGGCGGGCCCACAGCTCGTCGGCGCGGGCGATCGGGTCGAAGTCGAGTGCGAGGGGCTTGGCCACGTCCTTACCGTACCGGCGGACGGGACGTGTGCTACCAGCTGTCCTGATCGTGGACAAGCGGGACACGGTGGCGGGATCCCGCCAATCGGACGGCCAGGTCCATACCTGGACATTGCGTCGGTGTGAACGGGCGGCAACACACTTCCGGCGCACGGGGGTTGGCCACCCGACGACCGAACGCCCCGCCATCAGGCCTCGGTTCGGACCGGAACCCGCTGAAAGTCGGGGCGAATGGTCCCCTTTTGTCCTTCCGTTCACATTGCTTCGTCTTGGCGGGACTTGGCCAATTCATGAGGAAGACCTGTCATTTCATTTGCTCGATTGTCATGCTTTCCGCCAACCCCGTTCGACAGCCACCACCCCCACCCAACCGGTGGCAGCCGCACGACCGCTCGGGGTCCTCGCACGTCAGCGCCCGTCCCGCCCCTCAGGTGCCGACCCCGGCCCCCGGGACGCGGCGCGACCGCGCCACACGCGGTTTCCCGGAAGGACTCGTCCGTGAAGCGAAAGCTCGCCGCAGTCGCCGTACTCTCCGCCACCGCCCTGCTGACCGGCGTCGTCCAGGGCGCCGCCGCCCAGGCCGACCCCGCGCCGCACGCCCGGGGCGCCCAGCAGCACGCCGACCTGATCGCCCAGGCGAACGGCCAGGCCGCCAAGGTGGCGCACGCCCTGTCCCTGGGCGGCCAGGAGCAACTGGTGGCCAAGGACGTCGTGGTGGACGCCGACGGCACCCGCCACCTCCGCTACGAGCGCACCTTCGCCGGACTCCCGGTCCTGGGCGGCGACCTGGTGGTGCACCAGAAGGCGGACGGCACGACCACCGCCGTGGACAAGGCCGTCGGCGCCCAGCTCGCGCTGCCCAGCCTCAACCCGAAGATCCCCGCGGACCAGGCCGCCGCCCAGGCGACCGGCGCCGTGCAGTCCACCGTCGGCGTCGCCGCCGACGAGGACGAGGCGCCGCTGACCGAGGTCCGGCAGACCGGCACCGCCGCCCTGGTGGTCTGGGCGGCCGACGGCAACCCGCGCCTGGCGTACCGCACCACCGTCGAGGGCCTGCGCGCCGACGGCACCCCGAGCAGCCAGCTGCTGGTCACCGACGCGGCCACCGGCCAGGTGCTCTCCACCCACGAGCAGGTGCAGACCGCCTCCGGCAGCGGCAAGGGCGTCTTCGTCGGCACCGTCCCCCTGACCACCACCCAGAGCGGCACCTCGTACCAGCTGAAGGACGCCACCCGCGGCGGCCAGGCCACCTACAACCTGAAGAACAAGACCTCCGGCAGCGGCACCCTGTTCGCCAACAGCACCAACAGCTTCGGCAACGGCCTGGTCTCCAACCCGGAGTCCGCCGCCGTGGACGCCCAGTACGGCGCCGCCGCCACCTGGGACTTCTACAAGAACACCTTCGGCCGCAACGGCATCAAGAACGACGGCGTCGGCGCCGTCAGCCGGGTCCACTACGGCTCCAACTACGTCAACGCGTTCTGGAGCGACAGCTGCTTCTGCATGACGTACGGCGACGGCACCAGCAACACCCACCCGCTCACCGCGCTGGACGTGGCCGGCCACGAGATGAGCCACGGCGTCACCTCCGCCACCGCGGGCCTCAACTACTCCGGCGAGTCCGGCGGCCTCAACGAGGCCACCTCGGACATCTTCGGCACCATGGTCGAGTGGTACGCCAACCTGGCCTCCGACAAGCCGGACTACCTCATCGGCGAGCAGATCAACATCAACGGTGACGGCAAGCCGCTGCGGTACATGGACCAGCCGTCCAAGGACGGCCGCTCGGCCGACTACTGGTCCTCCTCGGTCGGCGGCCTGGACGTCCACTACTCCTCGGGCGTGGCCAACCACTTCTTCTACCTGCTCGCCGAGGGCAGCGGCGCCAAGACGATCAACGGCGTGAGCTACAACAGCCCGACGTACAACGGCTCGGCCCTCGCCGGGATAGGCCGGGACAAGGCGGCCGCGATCTGGTACCGCGCGCTGACCACCTACTTCACCTCCACGACCAACTACGCGGCGGCCCGCACCGGCACGCTGAAGGCCGCGGCCGATCTGTACGGCGCCACCAGCGCCGAGTACGCAGCGGTCGCCGCGACCTGGACCGCCGTCAACGTCAAGTGACGCGCGGCGCACGGTGAACAGGACGCCCGGGGCCTCGTCGGAGGGCAGGCCCCGGGCGTCCGCCCGCGTCCGGGCCGACGACTCCTGGCCAATCCCCCCGGGCGCCCCGTTCTTCCGCGCCGACCGTTGTCATGCTTCTGACCGAACCTCGAATCCACTCCCGGCAAGAAACGGCGACAGGCTGCCGCGGCCCTTTGGGAGAGGAGGCCGCGGCAGCCTGTCGACCGTCCGCGCGAACGGGTCAGGCGGTGGCGGCCCGCAGCTCCCCGCGCTCCTCGCGGCCGAGCATCCGCTCGGCGACGAAACCGCCGAACGGCAGCACCGAGAGCACGAACAGCAGGACACCGCGCTTGGCGTCCCACTTCTGCGCCTGCCAGGCCTGGATCCAGAAGATCACGTACAGGATGAACAGGATCCCGTGGACCATGCCCATCACCGGCACGGCGTCGAAGGACGTGGTCCGCTTCAGCACCGAGCAGATCAGCAGCAGGACGAAGGAGATCCCCTCGGGGGCGGAGACGAGGCGCAGGCGGTGGACGGCGCTGCTGTTCACGTTGGATACCTCAATACGGGGGTCGGAGGCGCGGGCGCGCTTGTGAAGCGACTCACAAGCCTTCCGGCCATTATCACCGAGCACATGTCCGAGTCCCGGGCCGGGGGTGGCCACCGTGCCGGATGTCACAGCCCCGCGCCAGAACCGCGACGAGTGCGGCAGAGCGTCGCCCGCACCCCCTATCCTGCTGCCCGCGCGCCCACCGAACCGGGCGCCACCGGCACCGCACACGGGGGTAGTCACCACATGTTCAAGCGCGACTGGGACCGCAGGACCTGCGCCAAGCGCGGCCACATCACCTACGCGCCGACCGAGCCCGAGCTGGCCTCCCGGCTGCACGCCGCCACCGCCGTCGGCGACGCCTGGCGCTGCCTGCGCTGCGGCGACTTCTCGCTCGGCGCCCCGCACGGCTCCGGCCCGGCGGCGAACGCCCCGCTGGTGCCGCGCGGCAAGGCGCTGCGGGACCTGTTCATCCTGCGCTTCCTGGCCGTCGAGCGGGTGCTGCGCGGCGTGATCATCATCCTGATGGCCTGGGGCGTCTGGAAGTTCTCCAACAGCCAGGAGGCCGTGCAGCGGATCTTCGACGAGGACCTCACGGTCTTCAAGCCGGTCGCCGACCACTTCCACTGGGACCTCGACCACGCCCCGATCGTCGAGACGATCCGCAAGACCTTCGGCTACCAGAAGAAGACCCTGCTGATCGTCGCGGGCGCGATGATCGCCTACGCCCTGATCGAGATCGTCGAGGCGGTCGGCCTCTGGCTGGGCCGGCGCTGGGCCGAGTACCTGACCGTGGTCGCCACCGCCGCCTTCCTCCCGCTGGAGGGCTACGAGCTGCACGAGCACGTCAGCGCGGTGAAGATCTGCACCCTGCTGCTGAACATCGCGGCAGTGCTCTGGATCATGCTCTCCAAGCGGCTGTTCGGCCTGCGCGGCGGCGTGGTGGCCTTCGAGGCGGAGCGCCACTCGGCCTCGTTGCTGGAGGTCGAGGAGGCGGCCGGAACCGTCCCCGCCCCCGGCCACGGCCACGGGACGCACGCACGCTCCTGACCCGAACGATTGTCCCGGGTCCGTACCGGTTGGGCCCCGCCCCCTCGCCCGGCCACCCCGGCGGAAGCTAGATTGCGGCCGTGGCACAGTTCAGACTCCAGGGATCACGGGTGCTCGCCGTCGAGTTGGGCGGCGACGCCGTCAAGGCCCGGCACGGCTCGATGGTCGCCTACACCGGCCAGATGACCTTCAAGAAGCTCACCGGCGGAGGGGACGGCCTGCGGGGCATGGTCGCCCGCAGACTCACCGGCGAACGGATGGCCGTCATGGAGGTGAAGGGGCAGGGCACCTGCTACTTCGCCGACAGGGCCACCGAGATCAACCTGGTCCGCCTCGACGGGGAGACGCTCTACGTCGAGGCGGACAACCTGCTGTGCACCGAGGCGGGCCTGCACACCGGCACCAGCTTCACCGGGCTGAACGGTGTCTCCTCGGGCAACGGCCTGTTCACCACCAAGGTGGAGGGCCACGGCTGGGCCGCCGTCACGTCCAACGGCCCGGCCGTCATCCTGCGGGTCGGCAAGGACATGCCGCTGCGGGTCGACCCGGGCGCGTACGTCGCGCACACCGGGAGCCTGCACCGCAGCCTGAAGTCGGGTGCGGGCTGGACCACGGTGATCGGCGAGGGCGGCGGCGAGGCCGTCCAGGTCGAGTTCACCGGCGAGGGCCTGGTGTACGTCCAGCCCTCGGAGAAGGTCACCCTCGGGGGTGACGTCTGATGGGCTTCACCCGGATCAACGGAAAGATGGTCGAGGCCCAGGTCGTGCCCGGCCAGCGGCTGTTCAGCCAGCGCGGGGCGATGCTCGGGTACACCGGCGACGTCCGGTTCACCCCGAACATCACCGGCGGCCAGGGCGGGGTGATGTCGATGATCGGCCGGAGGGTCGCCAACGAGGACACCCCGCTGATGACCGTCGAGGGCCAGGGGCGGGTGATGTTCGGGCACGGCGGCCACCACGTCCACGTGGTCGACCTGACGGGCGACACCCTGTTCGTCGAGGCGGACCGGCTGCTCGCCTTCGAGGGCACGCTGCGGCAGTCCACCGTCTTCCTCGGCTCGCAGGGCGGGGTGATGGGCATGGTCCGCGGCCAGGTCAGCGGTCAGGGCCTGTTCACCACCCGGCTTGAGGGCCACGGCTCGGTCGCGGTGATGGCCCACGGCGGCGTCTTCGAACTGCCGATCACCCCCGGCCAGTCGGTGCACGTCGACCCGCAGGCGTACGTGGCGCACCGCGGCGAGGTGCGCAACAAGCTGTCCACGGCGATCGGCTGGCGGGAGATGATCGGCCGCGGCTCGGGCGAGGCGTTCCAGCTGGAGCTGTCCGGGCAGGGCACGGTATACGTCCAGGCGAGCGAGGAGAAGCTCTGATGTCCTACCCGCCGCAGCCGCCGTACGGGCAGTCCCCGTACGGCCAGTCGCCGCACGACCAGCCCACCCAGCCGGGCTTCACGGTGCCGCCGGTGCCACCCGCCTCGCCGGGGTACGGCCGCTCCTCCGACTACCCGCCGCCGCCTCCCCCGCCGCCCGGCCCCCAGCACCGGCCGCAGCCCCAACAGGCCTACGCTCAGGAGCAGTTCGGCGGCCCGCAGGCCCCACTGCCGGCCACCCACGGCGGCGCGGGCCCGGTGGTGCACGACGCGTACACCCTGCCGGCCAACGACAACGTCAACCCGTACGCCTTCGCCGTCGACCTGAACGGCTCCTACTTCCTGCAGAAGGGCAAGATGGTCGCCTACTACGGCGACATCACCTTCCGCGGCGTCGGCGCCGGGATGGTCGACCGGATGCTCGGGCAGCACTTCAACTCCCCGCTGCACGCGGCGGACTGGGTGGTCGCCCAGGGCGACGGCAAGCTGCTGCTGGCCGACCGCGCCTACGACCTCAACTCCTACGACCTGGACGACGGCAACCTGACCGTCCGCTCCGGCAACCTGCTCGCCTTCGACCCGACGCTGCGGCTCAAGCAGTCGATCATCCCCGGCTTCCTCACCCTGATCGGCACCGGCCGCTTCGTCGCCGCCTCCAACGGGCCGGTGCACTTCGTGGAGCCGCCGATCCGGGTGGACCCGCAGGCCCTGGTCGGCTGGGCGGACTGCCCGGCGCCGTGCCACCACTACGACCACGACTACCTGCACGGGGTGGTCGGCGGCCTGCGGCGGCTGACCGGCATCGGCGGGGCCTCCGGCGAGGAGCACCAGTTCGAGTTCATCGGCGCCGGCCAGGTGCTGGTGCAGTCGAGCGAGCAGCTGATGGCCGAGCGGTCGGTGGGCCGGGTGGACGCCGAGGCGGGGGTCCCGGCGGGCGGGGTGCCGCCCCAGTCGGACCACGGCGGCAACCACCCCAACACGCCGGGCCTCGGTAACCTGGGCGACCTCGGGCGGCGTTTCGGCCTGTAAATTTGTACAATATTGAACTAAATCGCTATGCTGGGCCCATGGATACGCATACGATCGACACTGCGGACGACCCTGAGCCGCGGCCCGAGGAGGAGACTCCCTGGCTGACCGCCAGGGAGCAGCGGATGTGGCGCGCCCATCTGGAAGTCGCCAAGCTGCTCGAATACCAGCTCAGCCGCGAACTCCAGCCCCACAACCTGGCGATCAACGACTACGAGATCCTGGTCGTGCTCTCCGAGGCGCCCGACCACCGGATGCGGATGACGGACCTGGCGACCGCCACCCTCCAGTCGAAGAGCAGGCTCTCCCACCAGATCACCCGCATGGAGAACGCCGGCCTGGTCCTGCGCCAGGAGTGCCCGGGCGACCGCCGCGGCCTCTACGCCCACCTCACCGAACAGGGCTGGGAAACCATGCAGCGGGTCGCGCCCGACCACGTCCGCAGCGTCCGGGCCCACTTCATCGACCGCTTCACCCCGGAACAGCTCGACGCCATCTACGAGGCCCTGGCTCCGGTCGCCGAGCACCTGCGCGGCCTGCGCGGCCGCTCCTAGCCTTCTACGGCTCCTGCCGCGCAGGAAGTCGGCGGGGCCGGCTCCTGCGGGCCGGCTTCCTGCGCGAGCCGCCCTGCTCAGCCGGTGGTCAGGCCGGCGACCAGTTCGTCGGCGGCGCCGTAGGGGTCGAGCGTGCCGGTGGCCACGCGTTCGGCGAGGCCGGCCAGGAGGCGGTCGCCGGAGAGGTCGCCGATCCGGGCGCGCAGTTCGGCCAGGGCGATGGCCTCGATCTCCTGGGCGGCCCGGCGGCGCCGGCGCGCGGCCAGTTCGCCGTGCTCCTCCAGCCAGGCGCGGTGCTTCTCCAGCGCCTCCACGACCTCGTCCACGCCCTCGCCGCGCGCCGCGACGGTCTTGACGATCGGCGGGCGCCAGTCCCCCGCCTCGCGGGCCTCGCCGAGGCCCAGCATGTGGTTGAGCTCCCGGGCGGTGGCGTCGGCGCCGTCCCGGTCGGCCTTGTTGACCACGAAGACGTCGCCGATCTCCAGGATGCCCGCCTTGGCGGCCTGGATGCCGTCGCCCATCCCGGGGGCCAGCAGCACCACGGCGGTGTCGGCCTGGGCGGCGACCTCCACCTCGGACTGGCCCACGCCCACGGTCTCGACCAGGATCACCTCGCACCCGGCCGCGTCCAGCACCCGCAGCGCCTGGGGCGCCGCCCAGGACAGCCCGCCGAGGTGCCCGCGGGTGGCCATCGAGCGGATGAACACCTCGGGGTCGGTCGCGTGGTCCTGCATCCGGACCCGGTCGCCCAGCAGCGCCCCGCCGGAGAACGGCGAGGACGGGTCGACGGCGAGCACCCCGACCCGCTTGCCGAGCCGCCGGTAGGCGGAGACCAGCGCCGACGTGGAGGTGGACTTGCCGACCCCGGGCGAGCCGGTCAGGCCCACCGTGTAGGCCTGACCGGTGTACGGCGCGAGCGCGGCCATCGCCTCCCGCAGCTGCGGAGCGGCGTTCTCGACCAGCGTGATCAGCCGGGCGACCGCCCGCGGCCGGCCCTCCCGGGCCTGCTCGACCAGCGTGGCGACATCGATCATCAGGGTCTCCTTGCGCAGATGCCGAAAGGGGCCCGAAAGGCCCGAAGGGCCTGTCCTCGAACTCCCG
>NZ_JBHWDU010000011.1:68221-73159 GCF_042734825.1 Kitasatospora sp. NPDC059648
ATTATTATTAATTGTGGGTCACTTTGCCACTTGCCCTATGGGGCCCATACGGCCCGGCGGGGCCTGACCCCCACCCCGGGGCTGCGGGCCGCCGCCGGGAGTTCGAGGACAGGCCCGGGGGCCGCGGACCACTTGTGGCGATCCGCAGCCCCGAGGTCAGAGCGTCGATCAGGCCTTCGGCACGCGCACGATCAGCGCGTCGCCCTGGCCGCCGCCGCCGCACAGGGCGGCCGCGCCGACCCCGCCGCCGCGGCGCTGCAGCTCCAGCGCGAGGGTGAGCACCACACGGGCGCCGGACATGCCGATCGGGTGGCCGAGCGCGATCGCGCCGCCGTTGACGTTGACGATGTCGGAGGAGACGCCCAGGTCCTTCATCGACTGGTGGGCGACGGCCGCGAAGGCCTCGTTGATCTCGATCAGGTCGAGGTCGGAGACCTCCAGGCCCTCCTTGGCCAGCGCGTGCCTGATCGCGTTGGACGGCTGCGACTGGAGCGAGTTGTCCGGGCCGGCCACGTTGCCGTGCGCGCCGATCTCGGCGATCCAGGTGAGGCCCAGCTCCTCGGCCTTGGCCTTGCTCATCACGACCACGGCGGCGGCGCCGTCGGAGATCTGCGAGGAGGTGCCGGCGGTGATCGTGCCGTCCTTGGTGAAGGCCGGGCGCAGCTTGGCGAGGCCCTCGACGGTGGTGTCGGCGCGGATGCCCTCGTCCTGGCTGAACAGCACCGGCTCGCCCTTGCGCTGCGGGATGGCGACCGGGACGATCTCGGCGTCGAAGACGCCGTCGGCCTGCGCCTTGGCGGCCCGCTGGTGGGAGGCGGCGGCGATCTCGTCCTGCACCTCGCGCGGGATGCCCAGGCGGGTGTTGTGCTTCTCGGTGGACTCGCCCATCGGGATGTTCTCGTAGGCGTCGGTCAGACCGTCGTACGCCATGGCGTCGAGCACCTCGACCGCGCCGTACTTGTAGCCCGCGCGGGACTTCGGCAGCAGGTGCGGGGCGTTGGTCATCGACTCCTGGCCGCCGGCCACCACGATGTCGAACTCGCCGGCCCGGATCAGCTGGTCCGCCAGCGCGATGGCGTCCAGGCCGGAGAGGCAGACCTTGTTGATGGTCAGCGCCGGGACGCTCATCGGGATGCCCGCCTTGACGGCGGCCTGGCGGGCCGGGATCTGGCCGGCGCCGGCCTGCAGCACCTGGCCCATGATCACGTACTGGACCTGCTCCCCCGTGATCCCGGCCCGCTCCAGCGCGCCCTTGATCGCGAAGCCGCCGAGGTCGGCACCGGAGAAGCCCTTGAGGGAGCCGAGCAGGCGACCCATCGGGGTCCGCGCACCGGCAACGATCACAGAGGTGGTGTTGGTCATGGGACGGGCCCCTTCGCACGTCGTGGCCAGGTGAGGATGCGCTCAGGGTACTGACCCGTTTTCCGCCCGTCACCGGAGCGACGGTGTGATCGAGCGCACTGGCACCGTCCAGTCAACACCGTGTCAACGCGGTCCGGGTGAACGTTCGGGTGAAAGTCCGCGCGCGGGCCACGGGTGATCCGCGTGTGAGCAGGCTCGCACGTACGGCACTGGCGCGGGCCGAGGCCCATACGCTGCACTGGGTGCCACTTCCCGTCCACACCCTGGAGGCCGCCGTGCTGACCCGTATCGACCACATCGGCATCGCCTGCCGAGACCTCGACAAGACGGTCGAGTTCTACCGCGCCACCTACGGCTTCGAGGTGTTCCACAGCGAGGTCAACGAGGAGCAGGGCGTCCGCGAGGCGATGCTCCGGATCAACGGGACGGACGACGGCGGCGCCTCGTACCTCCAGCTGCTGGAGCCGACCCGGCCGGACTCCACCGTCGCCAAGTGGCTGGAGAAGAACGGCGAGGGCGTGCACCACATCGCCTTCGGCACCGCCGACGTGGACGGGGACTCCGAGGCCATCCGCGGCAAGGGCGTACGGGTCCTCTACGACGAGCCGCGGATCGGCTCGATGGGCTCACGGATCACCTTCCTGCACCCCAAGGACTGCGGCGGGGTGCTGACCGAGCTGGTCACGTCCGCCCGGCCCGCCGACCACGAGGGGCACGAAGGACACTGAAGCCGCCGGAACCGCCGATCACCGCGGTCCGACCCTAGCGACCCGTCAGTAACCTGGTCCGGCGGCCGGAAAACCCCCACGCGGCCATTCCCCCGCAGTGCGCTCCCACTACAATGCCCAGGTGCGCGACGAATCCGGGGGACGGAGGCGACGGGCACGGCCGATGACAGGCCTGTCCGCCCTCCGGTGGTCGGCCCGTCGCAGGGGAGTCCAGTACGCGGGCACGGCTGAACAGTCGCAAGACGGATCTGTCACCATTCTCCACAGGCAAGAGTTCGCCCAGGAGTCCACCCGGACGAGGGAACGCGGCACCCCCGCGCTCCCGCGGCCAGGACTCCGACGACCGCGGCGGACGCCCCCGGCTTGGCAGGGGGTCGTCCGGTGGCCGCGGATGCAAGGACCAGTCGGACCGGCACCCCGGACAGGGGCGCCCCGGACCGGCCGGGTCGAGGACGCGACCAGGAGATGGATGGGACCGCGGAGTGCGGGGCAACGACCGCTACGAGGTTGACGATCACCTCTCCCAGTTCGAGGCCGAGATGGGTCGGACTCGGAAGGAGCGGGACAAGGCAGTCGAGCATGCCGAGGACCTCGCCTACCAGGTGGAGGTGCTCCGGGCCAAGCTGCAC
Source organism: Kitasatospora sp. NPDC059648 (assembly GCF_042734825.1). Lineage (NCBI taxonomy): Bacteria > Bacillati > Actinomycetota > Actinomycetes > Kitasatosporales > Streptomycetaceae > Kitasatospora > Kitasatospora sp. NPDC059648. The sequence continues at coordinate 70,941 of NZ_JBHWDU010000011.1, forward strand.
GAGTCCCGGCGCATGCTCGCCCAGCCGCGCGCCTTCGACGCCGTCTCCGGCCAGGCCGAGCAGATGCTCCGCACCGCCGAGATGCAGGCCCAGCAGATGCGCGCGGACGCCGAGCGCCAGCTGCGCGACTCCCAGGCCGCCACCCAGCGGATCATGGCCGAGGCCGCCGAGCGCACCGCCCGGCTGGAGGCCGAGCTCGCCGCCCGGCGCCGCCAGCTGGAGGAGGAGCTCACCGAGCTGCGCCGCTCCGCCGAGCAGCACGTCAACGGCTGGGCCGAGCAGACCCGGACCGGCTCCGAGCAGGAGGCCCAGCGCCTGCTGCAGGAGGCCCGCGCCGAGGCCGAGCGGATGGTCGCCGCGGCCCGCGCCGAGGCCGCCGCCCTCTCCGACCACGCCCGCGCCCAGACCGCCGCCGACGTGGACGCCGCCCGCGGCGAGGCCCAGGCCGCCGCCGAGGCCGCCCTGCAGAAGGCCCAGAGCGACGCCGAGCGTCTGCTGCGCGCCGCCTCCGAGCACGCCCAGCAGGCCGGTGCCCAGGCCGCCGCCGACGTGGACGCGGCCCGCGGCCAGGCCCAGCAGGAGCTGGCCGCCGCCCACGCCGCCGCCGAACAGCAGCTGGCCGCCGCGCAGGCCGAGATCGGCCGGCTCAAGGAGCAGGCCGCCGCCGAGCAGGCCCGCGCCGAGCAGCAGCTCGATGCCGCGAAGGCCGAGATAGAGCGGTTGCGCGCCGAGGCGATCGCCGAGGCCGAGCGCACCCGTCAGGAGGCCGCCGAGCTGCGCGCCCAGGCCGAGCAGGCCGCCGAGCAGCTCCAGGCCGACGCCGAGGCCGCGGCCGAGCGCAAGGTCGCCGACGGCGAGGCCGCCACCGAGCAGCGTTCGCAGACCGCCCGCGCCGAGATCGCCCGCCTGGTCGCCCAGGCCACCAAGGAGTCCGAGGCGATCCGCGTCGAGGCCGAGGCGATCCGGGCCGAGGCGGTCACCAGGCAGGCCGAGGCGGACGCCGCCAAGGCCGCCGCCGCCGAGGAGGGCGAGCGGCTGCGGGCCACCGCCGAGTCGGTCGCCGCCCAGCTGAAGGCCGAGGCCGAGGCCGCGATCGCCGAGCTGCGCGCCCAGGCCGAGCGGGACGTGGCCGAGCTGCGGGCGCAGGCCGAGGCCGACGCCCGGCGACTGCGCGGCGAGGCCGAGGAGGAGGGCCGGGCGGCCGGTGCCAAGGACGCCACCGTCCACCTCGCCAAGGCCGCCAAGACCGCCGAGGAGGTGCTCGGCCGGGCCAACCAGGACGCCGAGACGGCGCGCGGCGAGGCCGCCGCCGAGGCCGAGCGGATCCGCGCCGAGGCGCGGGCCGAGGCCCAGCTGCTGCGCGAGCAGGCCCAGGCCGCCGTCGAGCAGGCCCAGAACGCCGCCCTGGACGACGCCGCCGCGATCCGCGAGCGGATCGAGCAGATGCAGGACGAGGCGGCCCGGCTGCGGGCCGAGGCCGAGGAGCTGCGCGCCCAGGCCGCCGCCGAGGCCGACCGGTCCCGCAGTGAGGCCCGCCGCCAGGCCGTCCTGCAGATCGAGGAGTCGGCGAAGAACGCCGAGGAGCTGCTCACCAAGGCCAAGTCCGACGCGGACGAACTGCGCGCGGGCGCGGCCGGGGAGATCGAGCGGCTGCGCGAGCAGGCCCAGGAGCAGGCCGCCGAGACCCAGGGCCGGGCCGAGCAGACCCTCGCCCGGGCCCGGGCCGAGGCCGAGAAGATCACCGCCGCGGCCGAGCAGCAGGGCCAGGACGCCCTGGCCGCCGCCAAGGCCGCGGCCGCCGAGAACCGGACCGCCGCCGAGCGCGAGACCGCCGAACTCCGGCGCGAAGCAGCCGAGTTCGACCAGCGGGTGCGGGCCGAGGCGAGCGCCGCCGCGCAGGCCCTGACCGCCGACGCCCAGGCCGAGGCGAAGGCCGTCCGGGACGCCGCGGTCGCCGACGCCGAGCGGGTGCGCACCGAGGCCGACACCGAGGCCGCCCGTACCCGGGCCGAGGCCGAGGCCGCCGCGAACGCGCTGCGCGAGGAGAGCCGGCGCGAGCACGAGGAGGCCGCCGCCGGACTGCGGCGCGAGCGCGAGGAGACCGCCGAGCAGCTGGCCGGCGCCCGGACCGCCCGCGAGCAGGCCGACCGGTACGCCGCCGAACTGCGCGAGAGCGCCGACCGGTACGCGGCCGAGCAGCGCGCCGAGGCCGAGCAGGC
>NZ_JBHWDU010000011.1:73258-159058 GCF_042734825.1 Kitasatospora sp. NPDC059648
CCGCCGCCGAACTGCGCGCCCTCACCCAGCAGGAGACCACCCAGCAGCGCGAGAACGCCGAGGCCTACGCCGACCGCGTCCGCACCGAGGCCGAACGGCACGCCACCGAACTCGCCGAGCGCACCGCCGCCGAGACGGCCGGGCTGCGCGAGGGGGCGGACCGGTACGCCGCCGAGCAGCGCGAGGACGCCGACCGGTACGCGGCCGAGCAGCGCGCCGAGGCCGAGCAGGCCGCCGCCGAACTGCGCGCCCTCACCCAGCAGGAGACCACCCAGCAGCGCGAGAACGCCGAGGCCTACGCCGACCGCGTCCGCACCGAGGCCGAACAGCACGCCACCGAGGTGCGCGCCGAGGTCGAGCAGTACGCGGTCGACCTCCGCACCGAGGCCGAGGAGCTGCTGGAGCAGGCCGCGGCCGCCGCCGAGCAGCGCCGGGCCGAGGCCGCCGAGGACGCCAAGGCGACCCGCGAGAAGGCCGCCGCCGAACTGACGCTGGCCAACGAGCAGGCCGAGACGGTACGGGCCGAGGCAGGCCGGGAACTGTCCGAGGCCCGCGCCACCGCCGACGGCATCCGCGCCGAGGCCACCGCCGTCCTGGAGCAGGCACGGGCCGACGGCGAGGACGCGGTCGCCGCGGCCAGGGCCGAGGGCGCCGAACTGGTCGCCGCCGCCGAGGAGGAGGCCGCCGAGGTCCGCCAGTCGGTGGCCGGCCTGCACGAGGCCGCCGCCGAGCAGATCGCCGCGCTGCGCGCCACCGCCGAGCAGGAGGCCGCGGACACCCGCGAGCGGGCCGAGCAGGACGCCGCCGAGACCCGCGCCCTCGCCGAGCGCGAGACGACCGAGCAGCGCGAGGCCGCCGACCGGTACGCCGCCGAGGTGCGCGAGGCGGCCGAGCGGTACAGCGCCGAGGTGCGCGAGGCCGCCGACAAGTACAGCGCCGACCTGCGCGCCCGGGCCGAGGCCGAGACCACCGCGCTGCGCGAGCAGACCGAGCTGGAGCTCACCGCCGAGCGCGAGGCCGCCGAGGCCGAGCTCGGCCGTCAGCGCGCCGAGGCCCAGGCCTACGACGAGCAGCTGCGCGCCGACGCCGAGGCGGAGCTGCGCGCCGCCCGGGAGGCGGCCGAGCAGCTGCGCGCGGACGCCGAGGCCCAGGCCGCCCGTACGGTGGCCGACGCCGAGGCCCAGGGTGCCCGGAGCGTCGCCGAAGCCGAGGAGCTGGCCGCCGGGCTGCGCGCGGAGGCCGAGGAGTACGCCCTCGCCACCCGCGCGCTGGCCGACGAGTACGACGCCGCCACCCACTCCCGCGCCGACGCCTACGACGCGGAGACCCGGGAGGCCGCCGAGCAGTTCGACAAGGCCACCCGGGACCGTGCCAAGGCCGTCCTGGAGAAGGCCTTCGCGGACGCCGAGGCGCTCGGTGAGGACGCCCAGACCACCGCGCTGGCCACCACCGCCGCCGCCGAGGAGCAGGCGGACGCGATGGTCGCCGCCGCCCGCAAGGAGGCCGACCGGCTGGTCGCGGCCGGCGAGGCCGCCGGTCTGGCCGAGGTCGAGAAGGGCCGCTCCGACGCGGACGCCCTGCTCGCCGAGGCCCGCCGGGACGCCACCGCGATCCGCGAGCGCGCCGAGGAGCTGCGCGAGCGCACCGACGCCGAGGTGGAGGCGCTGCACGAGCGGGCCCGCAAGGAGAACGCGGCGGCCATGAAGTCGGCCGGCGAGCGGGTGGACGCGCTGGTGACGGCCGCTCAGGAGCAGCTGACGGAGGCCGAGGAGCAGGCGGTCGCCACCGTGGCCGAGGCCGAGGACCGGGCCGCCGCCCTGGTCGCCGCCGCCGAGGAGCGGGCCGCCGAGCTCACCTCGGAGGCCTCCGCGGAGGCCAGCAAGGTCCGGCTGTCCGCCGTTCGCAAGGCCGAGGGCCTGCTCAAGGAGGCGGAGACCAAGCTCGCCAACTCCACCGACCGCGCCGAGGCGCTGATCGAGAAGGCCGAGGCCAAGCTGGCGTCGGCCGAGGCGGAGGCCGAGGAGCGGCTCGACAACGCGGCGACCGAGGCCGAGAAGCGGCTGCACGAGGCCGACCGCACGGCGGAGGAGCAGATCGAGCTGGCGAAGGCGGAGGCCGAGCGGCTGATCGCCGAGGCGAAGGCGGAGGCCGAGCGGGTCACCGACGAGGGCCGGCGGGAGCTGGACGAGCTGGTGCGCCGCCGCAAGGACATCAACACCGAGATCTCCAGGGTCCAGGACGTGCTGTCGGCACTGGAGGCGTTCGAGGCACCGTCACCGGTCGCCCAGGGCAACGGGGGAAGCAACACCAAGAAGGACGGGAGTGCCAAGGCCGGTGCCGGAGTTGGCTCTCCCCGGTCGGGTGGCAATCGCTCCAAGAACGCACCACCCGATTGAGCGGACATTGGCGGTCATTGTCCGTGAGACAACGGCATTTCGCCGTCGACACTCCGGTACCGTGTCAGGATTCCCTCAACCACCTCAGCGGTTTGACGACAGGAAGCCCAGAGTCCCATGAGCGACAGTCATTCCCCTCACGGCTTCGACCTGGTGCGCCGTGGGTACGAGCGCGCCCAGGTCGACGAGCGGATCACCAAGCTGGTGGCCGACCGTGACAGTGCCTTGACCCGGATCAGCGCGCTGGAGAAGCGCATCGAGGAGCTCCACCTGGAGACCCAGACCGCCCAGGCGGCGGTCGCCGAGCAGGAGCCCTCCTACGCCGGTCTCGGCGCCCGGGTCGAGAAGATCCTGCGACTGGCCGAGGAGGAGGCCAAGGACCTGCGCGACGAGGCGCACCGCGCCGCCGAGCAGCACCGCGAGCTGGCCGAGGCCGCCGCCCAGCAGGTCCGCACCGAGGCCGAGAACTACGCCAAGGACCGCAAGGCCAAGGCCGAGGACGAGGGCCTGCGGATCGTCGACAAGGCGAAGAGCGACTCCGCCCAGCTGCGCGCCGAGGCCAACAAGGACGCCCAGAACAAGCGCGAGGAGGCGGACGCCCTCTTCGAGGAGACCCGCACCAAGGCCGCCCAGGCCGCGCTGGAGTTCGAGACCAACCTGGCCAAGCGCCGGGAGCAGTCGGAGCGCGACCTGGCCGCCCGTCAGGCCAAGGCCGAGAAGCGCCTCGCCGAGATCGAGCACCGGGCCGAGCAGCTGCGCCTGGAGGCCGAGAAGCTGCGCACCGACGCCGAGCGCCGGGCCCGCCAGACCGTCGAGACGGCCCAGCGCCAGTCCGAGGACATCGTGGCGGACGCCAACGCCAAGGCGGACCGCATCCGCAGCGAATCCGAGCGCGAGCTGGCGGCGCTGACCAACCGCCGCGACAGCATCAACGCCCAGCTGACCAACGTCCGCGAGATGCTGGCGACGCTGACCGGCGCGGCCGTGGCCGCCGCCTCGCTGCCGAACGACGACACCATGGGCGTGCCCGCCCAGCAGTCGCGCTGACGCAGCCGCTGACGCAGGCCCGTGGCAGGCCCTCACCCTCCCGGGTGAGGGCCTGTCGGCCGTCTCCCCGTCATCACCTCGGGCACCTTTTCCCGGGCCGGTCTCAGCGGGGGTAGGCCCCGTCGGGCCGCTGGTGCCCGCTGCTGAGCTGGTTGCCCTCGTCGTCCGAGACGGTGCCGAACCAGGAGGTGCACCAGACCGACACCGAGTCGGGCCAGTACTGCACCTCGAACGGGTGTCCGGACCCGTAGTCGCCGTACGAGGTGACGACGAAGGTCTCCCCCGGGCGCATCCAGTAGTCCTCGCCGAGCGGCTCCAGGGTCAGCTCCACCAGGCCCTCGCCACGGTTCGTCACCGGCATCCGGCCGGTCACCTCCAGGGCCGAGAAGTCCCAGCCCGCCGGGTCCGGGCTCATCCGGCGGCCACCCGGGAGAGCAGTCGGCGGACGGCGGTGTCGAACGCCCCCGGGGACTCCAGGGCGCTGAGGTGGCCCACGCCGGGGACGACGGTCAGTTCGGCGCCCGGCGCGGCCCGGGCCATCCGCTCGGCCTCCTCCAGCGGCACCAGGGCGTCCAGGGCGCCCGCGACCACCGCGGTCGGCACCCGGAGCCCGGCCAGCACGTCCAGGGAGTCCGGACGGGCCGCCATGGCCCGCTGGGCCCAGGCGACGGCGGCCGGCGGGGCGGCGGCCACCATCGCCTGGACCCGCTCCACCAGGTGCTGGGAGTCGGGCCCGAGCTGCCCGGCCGCGACGTGCTCGTCCAGCAGCAACTGCACGCTGCCTCGGGCAGTGACGGCGACGGCGATCCGCTCCCGGTTGGCCCGGGCGGCGGCGGTGTCGGCGGTGGCACGGGTGTTGGACAGCAGCAGGCCGGACAGCCGGTCCGGGTGGCGGCGGGCGAAGGCCAGAGCCACGTAGCCGCCCATCGAGAGCCCGCCGACCACCGCGCGGTCGATCCCGGCCGCGTCCAGGAGCAGCGCCAGGTCGTCGGCGACCAGGTCCAGCGAGGGCTCGTCCGCGCCCAGCTCGGTGCCCCCGAAACCCCGTTGGTCGGGGGCGAGCACCCGGACCTCGTCCCCGGTCAGCCCGGGCAGCGCGTCCAGTTGGGCGGACCACATCGAGGCGTTCAACGGAAAGGCGTGCAGGAGCACGAGTGGTGTTCCGGTTCCGCTCTCGCGGACGGACACTGTGGAGGGGAGCCGACTCATGCGCCCACCTCGTTCCGCTCGGCAGGGGCATGGCCCAACGCGCACCTCTCGGTGATTCGCTCGCTTCGCTCGCTCATGCAGCCACCGTATTCGGGTGGGCTCGGCAGGCCCACTCAGTGGGCCGCCCTATCCGCTTTGTCCTAACCTGACAGAGAGTAAGGGAGCACCAATGATCGAGTTGCACGACCTGACAAAACGTTATGGCAAGACGCTCGCGGTGGACCGGCTCAGCTTCGCGGTCCCCCCGGGAGTCGTCACCGGCTTCCTCGGCCCCAACGGCGCGGGCAAGTCCACCACCATGCGCATGATCCTGGACCTGGACCGCCCGACCGGCGGCAGCGTCAGCATCGACGGCAGACGCTACGGGCAGCTCAGCGAGCCGCTCAAGAAGATCGGCGCCCTGCTGGAGGCCAAGGCCGTCCACCCCGGACGCACCGCCCGCGACCACCTGCTCTGGCTCGCCCAGAGCAACCGGATCCCCGAGCGCCGGGTGGAGGAGGTGCTCGCCCTGGTCGGCCTGACCCCGGTCGCCCGCAAGCGGGCCCGCGGCTTCTCGCTCGGCATGGGCCAGCGCCTGGGCATCGCCTCGGCGCTGCTCGGCGACCCGGAGATCGTCATGTTCGACGAGCCGGTCAACGGCCTGGACCCGGAGGGCATCCTCTGGATCCGCAACCTGATGAAGCGCCTCGCCGGCGAGGGCCGGACGGTCTTCGTCTCCTCCCACCTGATGAACGAGATGGCCGTCACCGCCGACCACCTGGTGGTCATCGGCAAGGGCCGGCTGCTCGCCGACCTGCCGATGCCGGAGTTCATCCGGCGCAACTCCCGCTCCGCCGTACGGCTGCGCAGCCCCCAGCCCGAGCGCCTGCTCGACGTCCTGGCCGGGGCCGGCCTGCGGCACGAGCCAGGGCCGGACGGCTCCTACGAGGTGGTCGACGGCGACCTCGCGGACCTCGGCGAGCTCGCCGCCTCGCACGGCGTGGTGCTGCACGAACTCAGCCCGCAGCAGGCCTCGTTGGAGGAGGCGTTCATGCGGATGACGGCGGACTCGGTGGAGTACCACGCGGGCGAGGGTCCGGGCCGGGACGCGGCCGGCGCTCCCGGTGACTGGGGCGCGGGCTGGAAGGCGGACGGCAACCGGCCGACCGCGGCGGTACGGCAGGAGGAGAACTGAGATGGCGTCCTTCCCGGCGATCCTGCGCTCCGAGTGGACGAAGATCCGCAGCGTCCGCTCGACGGTCTGGACCCTCGCACTGGCCTTCGTGGTCACGGTGGGCATCGGCGCGCTGCTGTCCCTGCTCACCAACAACAACTTCACCGAGTTCCGGCGGCACGACCAGGGCCCGTTCGACGCCACCGGCACGGCCTTCTCCGGCATCATGCTCGGCGAACTGGCCATCATCGTCTTCGGCGTGCTGGCGATCGGCAACGAGTACAGCAGCGGCATGATCCGGGTCACCCTGGCCGCCGTCCCCCAGCGCGGCACCCTGCTGGCCGGCAAGGCGATGGTGCTCGGCGTGCTGGCCCTCGCGGTGTCGCTGGTGACGGCCTTCGTCACGTTCTTCGTCGGCCAGGCGCTGCTGGGCTCGCACTCCACCAGCCTGAGCGAGCCGAACGTGCTGCGCGCGGTGCTCGGCGCGGCGCTGTACCTGACGATGATCTGCCTGTTCTCGGCCGGCGTCACCGCCATGCTGCACAACCAGACGCTCGCACTGGGCGTGCTGGTGCCGTTCTTCTTCCTGCTCTCGCCGATCCTCTCGGCGGTGCCGAAGGTCAAGACCCTGGCCCACTACTTCCCCGACTACGCCGGCTCGCGGGTGCTGCTGGTGTACGAGCAGAACGGCCAGCCGTACGGGCCCTGGGCGGGCTTCACCATCTGCCTGGCCTGGACCGCGGCGGCCCTGGTCGGCGGCGCGCTGGTGTTCAAGAGCCGCGACGCCTGAGGGAGTTCGAGCAGCCGGTTCGAGGAGTACGGAGTCAGTACCGCGGAGCGCCGCGGCCCCGCAGGACGTTGGAGGCCCGGCGCTCCCGTGCTCCCCAGCACGCCCGGTGCCAGTGCCTCCGGTCGTCCACCCCGCCGCCGTGCATCGGCCAGGCCACCACGTGGCCCATCCCGGGCGGGATCTCCTGGTCGCAGCCCGGGCAGCGGTAGAACCGCCCCGAGGTGCCCGCGACCGTCTGCACCACCCAGTCGTCGCCCTGGTAGTTCTCGGTACGGCGCAGCGATCCGCCGAGCGGGGCGGCGGCCGGCACGGCGCTCTCGCGGGGGGCGGCGCTCTTGATCCGGTTGCGGCGGGGCACGGCGGACTGCCTCTCTTCCGGGGTCTCGAAGTCGTTCCAGCCTACGGGTGTCCGTCCCCCTCCCGGGCCCCTATCACGGCTTCGGCCCACCGTCCGGTGTTTTTGCCGAGATCCACCCGATCATCGGGGAAATTCGGGGTTCAGCGTGCCATTGGCACATGACATCGGATACCCACGAGGGGACAGGCGGGGCCCGCAGACCCTGCGTGCACCCGAGGAGGCCCCCAGGATGACCAAGACCAGCCCGCGCGCCGAGACCCGCCGGCCCGTCGGCGTACGGCCGCCCGCCCCCGGCCCGACGCTGACCTCCGTCCCACCGGTGACCGCCGTCGCGGGGGAGCCGTTGACCGCCGCCCAGCGCGCCGGCGCGCTGCCGCCGGACACCGCCCCGGTGCGGGTCGGCGCGTTCCTGCTGTCCGCCCAGTTCCCCGGGCAGAGCCACGGCGAGGTGCTGGAGCGCACCGTCCGGGCCTCCGTCGAGGCCGAACGCGCGGGCCTGGACAGCGTCTGGCTGGCCGAACACCACTTCGTCCCGTACGGGGTCTGCCCGAACGCCGCGACCCTCGCCGCGCTGCTGCTCGGCCGCACCCGCCGGATCGGCATCGGCACGGCCGTCAGCGTGCTCTCCACCGCTCACCCGGTGGCGCTCGGCGAACAGGCCGCCCTGCTGCACCTCACCTCCGGCGGGCGCTTCACGCTCGGGGTGGGCCGCGGCGGGCCGTGGATCGACCTGGACGTGTTCGGCAGCGGCGTGGACGCCTTCGAGAGCGGCTTCCCGGAGCGGCTGGACCTGCTGCTGCGCTGGCTGCGCGGCTCCCGGGTGGGCGCGGACGGCCCCCAGTTCAGCTTCCCCGAGGTGGCGGTGGTGCCGCAGGCCACCGAGGCTCCGCGCCGCCCGGGCCTGGGCAGCTGGCTCGGGCTGGACGACCCGTCCGGCCCGGTGCGCTTCCCCCGCCAGCGCCAGGACACCGAGGGCCTGGGCGAGGAACGCAACGCCGCCGGACGGCCGGTGGCCGGCCCGCCGGTGGTGGTCGCCTGCACCTCCCCGGGCGGGGTGAAGCTCGCCGCCGAGCGCGGGCTGCCGATGCTGCTCGGGATGCACTCCGGCGACGACGACAAATTGCGGATGCTGGAGCTCTACCGCACCGCCTGGCTGGCCGCCGGGCGCGGCGAGGAGCAGCTGCGCCGGGTGACCCGCCAGCACGTCGCGGCCGGGGTGGCCCAGGTGGACGACCGCACCGCGGCCGCCCGGGCCACCCTGCTGAACGCGATGCCCGGCTGGTTCGAGTACGGGCTGGGCGCCCACCGCACCGTGGACGGCCGCGAGCGCAAGATGCGCGACCCGCACCAGTACACCGAACTCCTCTGCGACCTCCACGCGGTGGGCACCCCGAGGCAGTGCGCCGACCGGCTGCTGGCCACCGCCGAGCGCACCGGCATCCGGCGGTTCGCCCTGCTCGCGGAGGGCAGCGGCGACCACGAGGCGACCCTGCACAACATCGCCCGGCTGGGCTCCGAGGTGCTGCCGCAGCTGAGTTGACGCGACCATCGCCGGGCCGGGCCGCCGCCCCTCCCCCCCTCCGCACCGGGGGACGGGGCGGCCGACACCGGCCGAATCAGCAGTCCCGCAGCTCCTCGGACTGGTTGAGCAGCTGCTCCCGGACGGAGGTGAAGCGGTCGTACCGCGCCTCGTTGGCCGCCGACGGCAGGAACACCGCCACCCGGTGACAGTTCTGGAACGCCAGCCGGACCCCGAAGTGGCGCTGCAGGGCGCCCCGGATGGCATCGCTGGCCAGGGCGCGCAGCAGCTGGCCGCGGGCCTGCTCGCTGGGCGGCGGCACCTGGTTGTCGGCGAAGTCGGTGCCGTCGACCTTCGCCTGGGCGACCAACGAGCTGATCAGGTCCCAGGCGTAGGGCAGCGAGACGCGGACGCAGTCGACGAATTCCCGCTCGTCGACCTCGCCCCGCTCGGCCTTCTCCAGCAGGGCCGGTGAGACGTCGAGCGACATGGATTCTCCTCTCGCGGTCCACCCGCGCGGCGCCCGGGTGGTCATGCGTAGTCCAAGCTCACAGTGAGGGTGCGCGAAATCGCAGGTGATGTCCGGAACACCGTGGGACGGGGGGTTTCCGGCATCTTTGCGAAGGCGGCGGCGCCACGGGACGTGACGTCCTGAACACCGACCGCGTCAGAACAGCGTGGCAGTCAACGGCGGAGCAGGCTGGTCATTCCTAGGGATTACTTCGGAAACACGGCGTGGTGCACCAGATTGGCCGGATCCCGTCGGATCGTTCATCTGAAGTCTCCATCCCCGTTGACAGCGACCCCGCATCCGTACCGTCACACACCGTAGCGGCCTTTGGGGGGCGTACGCCAGAGCGCCGGGGAGCGGCGGCGGGCCCGCCGAACCTCCATGTTCGCGGGGTTCGCGCTTTCTTCACCCGGTCGTCGCGGAATCGCATCAACTGGCCCCAGTGGGCTAGCGTGGTCGACCGTGCGTCTCGTAATTGCCCGCTGCTCAGTCGACTATGCCGGTCGGCTCTCCGCCCATCTGCCCTCCGCCACCAGACTGATCCTGGTCAAGGCCGACGGCAGCGTCAGCATCCACGCCGACGACCGCGCCTACAAGCCGCTCAACTGGATGTCCCCGCCGTGCGCCCTCAAGGAGGCCGACGGGGTCTGGACGGTGGAGAACAAGGCCGGCGAGAAACTCATCATCACGCTGGAGGAGGTGCTGCACGACTCCTCCCACGAGCTCGGGGTGGACCCGGGCCTGATCAAGGACGGCGTCGAGGCACACCTCCAGGTGCTGCTGGCGGACCGGATGGAGGTGCTCGGTGCCGGCTGGTCGCTGATCCGCCGCGAGTACCCGACCGCGATCGGCCCGGTCGACATCCTCTGCCGCGACGCCGACGGCGCCACGGTCGCCGTCGAGATCAAACGCCGCGGCGAGATCGACGGCGTCGAACAGCTCACCCGCTACCTCGAACTCCTCAACCGGGACCCGCTGTTGGCCCCGGTCAAGGGCGTCTTCGCCGCGCAGGAGATCAAGCCCCAGGCCCGCGTCCTGGCCACCGACCGGGGCATCGGCTGCGTGGTGCTGGACTACGACGAGCTGCGCGGCATCGACGACGACAAGCTCAAGCTGTTCTGACCGGTCAGTTCTTCGTCGGGCTCGACGACGGGCCCGACGTGCCGCTCGGAGTGGCCGACGCGGTCTGCGAGGAGGTCGGAGCCGGGGCCGACGAGGTCGTGGACGGGGTCGCCGAGGGCGTGGGGTTGGTCCCGCCGCCGGAATGAGTACCGCCACCGCCGGTACCGCCGCCCGCTGTACCGCCCTGCGGCTGTCCAGGTTGCGGGACCGGCGACTGGGACTGCGGCGGGGCCTGCGACCCGGTGGCCCCCGGCGAGGAGCTCGGGCGCTTCGACGGCGAGGCGCCCGGCGAGTGCGACGCGCTGCCGCTCGCCGAGGGCTCCGGAGCGGTCTCCGTCCCCGCCGGGCTCCCGGGTTCGGTCCCGGCGGTGCCCTGGCTGTGGTCCGCGGACGGCAGCGGCATCGGCGCGCTGCCGGTGTCGCCGACCTCGTCCAGCCGCGCGTGCGGGTCGTTCGCCCTGTGCTCGTCCGGCCCGGTGAGGCTCATCGCCACCGCCGTCCCGAGCACCCCGAAGGTGAGCACGGCGGCCGAGGCCACCACCGCCCCGCGCCGCTTCCCGGTACGGGCCTTCAGCTTCGCCGGCACCCGGGCCGCGATCTTGCGGATCACCGGCCCGCGGCCGGGCGCCGCCGTGGCGGGCGCGGCGGCCGGCAGCTGCCGGCCGTCGGCGCGCAGCAGGTCGAGCATCCGGCGCGCGGAGGCGACCCCGCGCTGTTCCCCGGCGGTGACCCGCAGGGTGAGCGCCGTCTCCAGTTCGGCGAGCGCCCGGGAGGGCTGCTGGAGGCAGATAGCGTGCACGCCCGCCTCGTGGTGGAACCAGGCCTGGTCGACCGTCGAGCCGATGTGCCGGGCCGCCTCCAGGCCGAGCTGCAGCACCCGCTCCCAGGCACCCCAGCGCAGCGACAGCGCCAGGGCGGGCGCCGCCGCCCGGGCCAGCCGGACGACCGCCTCGTGCCGCCCGGCGGTCCGGTCCGCGAGCAGCACCCCGATCAGCACCTCCGCCTCGGCGGCGATCTGCTCCAGCGACACCGAGCTGTGCCCGACCCACCAGGCGAAGTGCTGGGCGGCGCCGTCGACGCATCCGCGCGCGGGCCAGTGCGGGGCGAGCAGTTCGAGCGCGCCGGCGGTGAGCCGGTGGTGGCCGCCGATGGACACCGCGAGCCCGGCGTCGGCGAGTTCGGCCAGGGCGCTCTCGCCCTGGCCGACGTCGATCAGAGCGGGCAGGTGCGGCGCGGTGGGGCACTCCCCGCCGAGCGCGACGGCCAGTCGCAGCACGGCCTGCGCGGGCTCGCTGAGCCCCTCGGCGAGCCGGACCGCGGGCGAGGCCGTCTCGGCGACGGAGGGCAGCGGCACGGTGCGCCGCAGCGCGTCCTCCCGGATCGCCGGGTCCGGGTCCCGGACGGGCTCGTCGACCGCGCCGAAGACGTCCTGCCGGTCCTCCTCGGCGGCGACCAGCGCGTCCACCGAGACGTCCCGCTGGCGCAGCAGCGCGGCGGCCTGGACGAAGCGCAGCGGGAGGCCCTCGGACTCGAACCAGAGGTCGACCGCCCAGGCCTTCTCCGCGACGTCCAGGGGCCGCCCGGCCAGCCGGGCGGTGAGGGCGAGGCAGGCGGCCCGGGACAGCCCGGGGACGAGGTGGTCCCGCAGCCGGGAGTCGGCGGGCAGCGGCGGCGTGTCGGGGGCGACCGAGATCAGGAAGGCGCAGCCCGGGGCGGCGGCCAGCAGCTCCTCCAGCTCGGCGCCGGTCGGCTCGGCCTCGTCGATCACGACGACCGCGCCGACCCCGGCGAGGTGGGCGGCCAGTTGGCCCGGGTCGGGCCGGAATCCGGGGGCGTGGTGGGTGGCCGCGAAGAGGTCCTGGAGCAGGTCCGCGGCGGTGCGGCGGTGTCCGCAGAGCTGGACGACCCCGCCGGGGGCGAGGTCGGCCGCGGCCTCGGCGACGGCCGACAGCAGGGTGCTGCGGCCCGAGCCGGCCTGGCCGACCAGGCGTATCGAGCGGCCCTCGGCCAGCAGGCCGAGCAGTTCGGCGATGTCGGCCTCGCGGTCGAGCAGCGGCAGGTCGGTGGGCCCGGCGCCGAGGGCGAGCGGGCCGACGGCGCGGCCGACGCCGCCGACCGGGCCCCGGGCGGGCTCGCTGCGTTCGATCCGGCGCGGGCGGGGGCGCCACTCCGGCGGGCAGGGCCGCGCCTCGGAGCCGTCCGGGGCGCCGACGCCGACCAGCAGGCCGCCGGAGACCAGTTCGCCGCCTCGGGTGCGGGCGACCTCCTGCCGGAACTCCCCGGATGGCTGTGCCACGTTCTGCTCCGCATCGTGGTCGGCCGCCGGCGTCCCGCGCCGGCCGGCACACGTCTGGGTCGCGGCCGCGGGCGGGCTGTGGGCAGCCGGCCCCGGGCGGCCGTCATCTGACGGGCAGACTCTTGCACATCCGGGGCCGCCCGTGCAGCGCGGTCCGGGTGCGGGGCGGATGGCGGCGGAATCGCCGCAGGCGAGGGGCCTGACGGGCGCTCGGGCCGGAGGGGCCCGGACGTGCTGGACCTTCCGGACGTTCCGGATGTTCCGGACGTCCTTTCCGGATCTTCCGGACGTCCTAGCTGACGTGCGCCTCGGCGATGCCGCCGTCGACGGCCAGGATGCGGTGCAGCTTGGTGGCCACCAGCAGCCGCTGGAGCTGCGCGGGGACGGAGCGCAGCACGAGCCGGCGGCCGATCCGGCCGGCCCGCCGGTGGGTGCCCATGATCACACCGAGTCCGGTGGCGTCCCAGAACTCCAGTCGGGCGAGGTCGAGCACGAGGTCGCCGAGACCGCCGTCCACGGCCTGGTGCAGCAGGACCCGCGCGTCGGCGGCGGTGCGCACGTCGAGGCGGCCTTCGATGGCCAGCGCCGTGTGGTCGCCGGTGATGCGCATGCTCTCCTCCTTCGCCTGGGTGGCCTGGTCGGGATTGGGTCCGGTCCCGGCCGTGCCGGGAGGCGGGGTGGCCCCGGATCGGGTGGATCCGGGTGGGCGGTCCGGGCGGAACGCCTGTGACGGCTCGGTCCGCACCCGGCCCCGGTCGCTCTGCCGGGTTCCCTCATCTGACGGTGGAGCAGCGCCGCAGGTTGCTGGTTTCCGCCCTGGTCTGAAGCAACTCCACTCGTCCGAGGGAATATACGCAGGAACTCTCCACACCTACGCTCGATTACCGCCCAAATCACCCGTCTGCGGCACCCGGCGTGAGGAAACTCACCCGCCCCGGCACAGTGGGCCGTACGATGCTCCGATCGCACGGCCCACCAGGTCGTTCAGCCCCTCCGGGTCACTTGGCCTCGTACGGGTAGAAGCCGCGGCCGCTCTTGCGGCCGAGGTCGCCGGCGGTGACCATGCGGGCCATGATCTCCGGGGCGGCGAACTTCTCGTCCTGGGTCTCGGTGTAGATGTTGCGGGCGGCGTGCAGCAGGATGTCCACGCCGGTGAGGTCGGCGGTCTGCAGCGGGCCCATCGCGTGGCCGAAGCCGAGGCGGCAGGCGGTGTCGATGTCCTCGGCGGTGGCCACGCCCGACTCGTACAGGCGGGCGGCCTCGACGACCAGGGCGGTGATCAGGCGGGTGGTGATGAAGCCGGCCACGTCGCGGTTGACCACCACGACCTCCTTGCCGACGCCCTCGGCGTAGGCGCGGGCGGCGGCCATGGTCTCGTCGCCGGTCTTGTAGCCGCGGACGAGCTCGACCAGCTTCATCATCGGGACCGGCGAGAAGAAGTGGACGCCGACGACCGACTCGGGGCGCTGGGTGACGGCGGCGATCCGGGTGATCGGGATGGCGGAGGTGTTGGAGGCCAGCACGGCGCCGTCCTTGGCGAGCTTGTCCAGCTCGCGGAAGACGCCCTCCTTGACCTCCAGGTTCTCGAACACGGCCTCGACCACGATGTCGGCCTCGGCCACGGCGCCGAGGTCGGTGGTGGTGGTGATCCGGCCCAGTGCGGCCTCGGCGTCCTCGGCGCTCAGCTTGCCCTTGGAGACGAACTTCTCGTACGAGGCGCGGATGCCCGCCAGGCCGCGCTGCAGCGCCTCCTCGGTCACGTCCCGCAGCACCACCGGGTGGCCGGCCTGTGCGGACACCTGGGCGATGCCGGCGCCCATCAGGCCGGCACCGATCACGGCGATCTGCTTGCTGGACGCATTGCTCATGGCTGGGTCTCCCGATGCCGTCGCCGCCCTGCGGGCGGACCCTGAAGGCGGCTCAGGCAGGGATCGCCGCCAAGGAGCCGCATTGCTCTGCGCCGGACTTTAGTGCCCGAATCCGCCGTGCAGTAGCGATCGGGAGTGTGATCTGCAACCGACGTGGTCAGCTGATCAGGACGCTCGTCAGATGGTCAGGCCGAGGTCCTGGGCCACGATCGCCGCCTGCACCCGGCTGCGCAGCCGCAGCTTCGCCAGGATCCGGCTGACGTGGGTCTTGGTGGTCGCCTCCGCCATCTCCAGCCGGGCCGCGATCTCCCCGTTGGACATCCCGGCCCCGACGCACGCCAGCACCTCCCGCTCGCGCCCGGTCAGCCCGGCGACCGCCGCCCGGGCCTCCGGACCGACCGGCCGCTCCGGGCGGGCGAAGGCGCCGATCAGCCGCCTGGTCACCGACGGCGCCAGCATGCCCTCCCCGCGCGCCACCGTCCGGATGCCCTCGACCAGGGTGTCCGCCTCCAGGTCCTTGAGCAGGAACCCGGCCGCGCCGGCCCGCAGCGCGCCGTAGACGTACTCGTCCAGGTCGAAGGTGGTCAGCACGAGCACCTGGGCGGCCCCGGCGCCGACCACCTGCCGGGTCGCCGAAACGCCGTCCAGCCGGGGCATCTGCACGTCCATCAGCACCACGTCCGGCCGCAGCTCCAGCGCCAGCCGGACGGCCTCCTCCCCGTCCGCGGCCTGGCCGACCACCTCGAACTCCGGCTCGGCGCGCAGGATCATCACCAGCGCCGCCCGCACCGCGGCCTGGTCCTCGGCCACCAGCACCCGGATCGTCATGCCCGTTCCTCGCTCTCCCGGCCGCGCGGCAGCACCGCGCGCACGCTCCAGTACCCGTTCAGCGGCCCCGCCTCGAAGCTGCCGCCGAGCAGCCCGGCCCGCTCCGACATGCCCACCAGTCCGGCCCGGGCTCCGGGCAGTTCGCGGCCCGGCTCGTCCCGGTACGGACTGTCGACGCCGATCCGCAGCTCCTGGGGGCCGAACTCCAGCCGCACCGCGACCAGTCCGGGCCCGGCGTGCTTGAGCGCGTTGGTCAGCGACTCCTGCACGATCCGGTACGCGGCCAGCCCGACCGGCACCGGGACCTCGCCGCGCTCGCCGTCCTCGGTCAGCTCGAACTCCAGCCCCACGTCCTGCCCGGCCGCCCGTGCCTTCGCCAGCAGGGCGTCCACCGCGGCCAGGTCGGGCGCCGCGTAGGACTCGTCGGCCTCTCCCCCGCCGCTGTCCCGGAGCAGTCCGATCATGCGACGCATTTCGGCCAACCCTTGGACGCTGTTCTCCCGGATGACGGCCAGCACCTCCACCAGCGGATCGTCCTCGGCCAGTTGTCGCCGCTTGGCCACCGACTGCGCGCCGGTGGCGTGGATCGCGATCGCCGACAGGTGGTTGGCCACCACGTCGTGCAACTCCCGCGCCATCCTCGCCCGTTCGGCGCCGACCGCCTCGCGCCGGTCCATCTCCGAGAGCAGCGCGGTCTGTTCGGCCCGCAGCCGCTCGGTCTCCGCCTCCCGTCGGTGCTTGCGCACCACGTCGCCGGTCCACACCGGCGCCAGGAAGAGCAGCGAGCTGACCACCACGATCAGCAGCCCGGCCGAGGTACCGCCGTAGTACAGCGCGAGGCCGGAGAGCACCAGCACGGTGGACCCGTTGGTCAGGTGCAGCACCTTCGACATCCGCCGGGTGCCGTAGACCACCGCCGCGTACAGCAGATCGGTGTACATGATCAGCGTCGCCAGCAGACTGCCGGTGAGCAGGCACAGCGCACAGGCCAGCCCGCCCACCGTCACCGCGAGCACCGGCCGGGTCCGCCGGACCAGCTCCAGCCCGGCCATCACCACCAACGTCAGCAGGACCGACCAGAGCGGATTGCGCTCGGGCTGGTCGTACACCCTGAAGACGATCAGCAGCCCGCCGCCGAGCAGCCCGGCCAGGGCGATCAGCCGGTCCAGCCGGCGCGGGGAGACGGACGGTACGAGCACACCCTCATCTCACCATCCCCGGCCCCCGCACCGGCTCCCGACCACGGAGGAGGCCGCTACATCGAAAGGTGCAGCCCCGGACGGCACCGCGCGACGACGACACGAACCGCGCCCGCGTACGAGGCTGGAGACACCGCCGACACGACCGGGAGCAGAACGTGATCGTCACCCTCATCGTCGCGGCCGAGATCTCCTGGTGGATCGTGCTCGGCCTCGCGCTCTCCGCCCGCTACCTGCTGCGCTGGCGCCGCACCAGCACCGTGCTGCTGATCGGCCTGCCGGTGGTGGACCTCGCCCTGTACGCGCTCACCGTGCTCAACCTGCGCGGCGGCGCCGAGGCGGGCTGGATGCACGCCCTCGCCGCGAGCTACGCCGGCTTCTCGGTCGGCTACGGCCCCTCGCTGGTCCGCTGGGCCGACCGGCACTTCCTGCACCGCTTCGCCGGCGGTCCCAAGCCGCTGCCCTCGCCGAAGTACGGCCCGGAGCGGACCAGGTACGAGTGGCAGCTGGCCGGCCGCACCGTCGTGTCCGCCGTGATCACCCTGGGTCTGATCACCCTGCTCGTCCCGCTCTCCGCGGGCTCCGCCCACTTCGGCACCTTCGGCCAGTGGTACTGGAAGCTGGGCATCGCGGCGGTCGTGAACGTGATCGTCGCCGGCTGCTTCTCGATCTGGCCCAAGGAGCCGCCGGCCGGCGTGCGGGTCGAGAACGGCCGGGTCGTGGTGGAGCAGGCCCCGGCCGAGCGGGTCTGAGACCTAGCGGTTCTCCCCCGGGACCCAGAGCACGTCGCCGCGCTCCTTGTTGGCCACCCGGGCCAGGATGAACAGCAGGTCGGACAGCCGGTTGAGGTACTTCGCGGTCAGCGGGTTGACGGTGTCCCCGTGCTCGGCGATCGCCGCCCAGGTGGAGCGCTCGGCCCGCCGCACCACCGTGCAGGCCAGGTGCAGGTGGGCCGCGCCGGGCGTGCCGCCGGGCAGGATGAAGCTGCGCAGCTTCTCCACCTGCTCCAGGTAGTGGTCGCAGTCCCCCTCCAGCCGGTCGATGTAGGACTGCAGCACCCGCAGCGGCGGGTACTTCGGGTCCTCGACCACGGGCGTGGAGAGGTCGGCGCCGACGTCGAACAGGTCGTTCTGGACCCGGACGAGGACCGCCGCGATGTCCTCGGGCAGCGCCCCGACCGCGAGGGCCACCCCGATCGCCGCGTTCGCCTCGTTGGCGTCGGCGTACGCGATCAGCCGCGGGTCGGTCTTGGAGGTCCGGCTCATGTCGCCGAGCGCGGTGGTGCCGTCGTCCCCGGTACGGGTGTAGATGCGCGTCAGATTGACCATGCGGCCCACCCTAGCCCGCGGAGTCAGGCGACGTTGACCCGCTGCCCGGGCGGTGCCGCCTCCAGCCAGGCCAGGAAGCCGGTGAGCGCGTCCTCGCTCATCGCCAGCTCCAGCGGCGCCCCGTTGTGCAGGCAGCGCAGCACCACCGAGCCGGAGAGCAGCGCCAGCTCCTCCTGGCCCTCCGGGTAGCGCCGGCCGAGCACCTCGATCTCCCGGCGGGGCAGCACCTTGCGCGGGCGCGGGGCGTACGAGAAGACCCGGAACCACTCGATCGAGTCGCCGCTGTAGCGGCCGATACCAAAAACCCACCCCTTGCCGTCGGTCGGGGGGACCGGGGCGGAGGTGGGTTTGCCGTTCTCGTCGAGGTCGGGCTGCGTCGAGGCGTCGGCGGGCATTTTGAGCCGGTAGCTGCAGTCGAACGTGCCGCCGACCCGCTGGATCAGGCGGCGGCGTACGGCGAAGGCCATCAGGCCGATCACTCCCAGCGCCACGACCGCCGCACACACCACAAGCGCGAGGACCATGCTCACCTACCTCCTCGCTACCCGCGTTCCCCGTTGCGGTCGTCCCGGACGACCGCGCTGACCTACCAACTACGACGACAGTCCCGGGGTCACGCTCACGCGTCCCCGGGACCGTCGGTCGACCCCGCCAAGCCGGGGTCCGGCACACTCAGGCGTGGGCCTTGAGGCCGCGCGCCGCGAACAGTCGGACCTCGGCGCGACGCTCGGCGTGCGCGTCCAGGTCGGCCTTGGCCTGCTCCAGTGCGCGCTCGGCACGCGCGACGTCGATCTCGTCCGCCAGCTCGGCGATCTCCGCGAGCAGAGACAGCTTGTTGTCGGCGAAGGAGATGAAGCCGCCGTGCACCGCGGCGATGACGGTGCCGCCGTCCACCGTGCGGATGGTGACCGGGCCGGTCTCCAGCACGCTC
The DNA here is from genome assembly GCF_042734825.1 of Kitasatospora sp. NPDC059648. NCBI lineage: Bacteria > Bacillati > Actinomycetota > Actinomycetes > Kitasatosporales > Streptomycetaceae > Kitasatospora > Kitasatospora sp. NPDC059648. The sequence continues at coordinate 91,814 of NZ_JBHWDU010000011.1, forward strand.
AGCACCGGGGTGTGGCCCGGCATGATGCCGGTGTCACCGGAGGCCGTACGGGCGACGACGATGGTGGCCGCACCGGACCACACCTTGCGGTCGGCTGCGACCAGCTCGACGTGCAGCTCAGCCAACGTGGGCTCCTAGGCTCATGCAACCCCCGATTACTCGGGAGTTTCGGTAAGAATAACGGCCCCGCGCCTCCGGCATGAAACCGGCGGCACGGATTTGACCGGAATCACAGCCGATGCGACGTGAGGGGTGGTCCCCAGGCTCGGGGGCCACCCCTCACGGTCACTCAGCTGCTACCGGCCGCGATTACTTCTTCGCCAGCTCGGCGGCGTTCTTCTCCAGGTCCTCGATGCCACCGCACATGAAGAAGGCCTGCTCCGGGACGGAGTCGTACTTGCCGTCGGCGATCGAGTTGAAGGCCTCGATGGTCTCCGACAGCGGCACGGTCGAGCCCTCGACACCGGTGAACTGCTTCGCCACGTAGGTGTTCTGCGAGAGGAAGCGCTCGATGCGGCGGGCACGGTGAACCGTGATCTTGTCCTCTTCGGACAGCTCGTCCATACCGAGGATGGCGATGATGTCCTGGAGGTCCTTGTACTTCTGCAGGATCCCCTTGATACGGACGGCCGTGTCGTAGTGGTTCTGCGCGATGTACCGCGGGTCGAGGATGCGGGACGTGGAGTCCAGCGGGTCGACGGCCGGGTAGATGCCCTTCTCCGAGATCGGACGCGACAGAACGGTGGTCGCGTCCAGGTGGGCGAAGGTGGTGGCCGGGGCCGGGTCGGTCAGGTCGTCCGCGGGGACGTAGATCGCCTGCATCGAGGTGATCGAGTGACCACGGGTCGAGGTGATGCGCTCCTGCAGGAGGCCCATCTCGTCGGCCAGGTTCGGCTGGTAGCCCACCGCGGAGGGCATGCGGCCGAGCAGGGTCGACACCTCGGAACCGGCCTGGGTGAACCGGAAGATGTTGTCGATGAAGAGGAGCACGTCCTGCTTCTCGACGTCGCGGAAGTACTCCGCCATGGTCAGCGCGGACAGCGCGACGCGCAGACGGGTGCCCGGCGGCTCGTCCATCTGGCCGAAGACCAGCGCGGTCTTGTCCAGAACGCCCGAGTCGACCATCTCGTCGATGAGGTCGTTGCCCTCACGGGTGCGCTCGCCGACGCCGGCGAACACCGACACACCACCGAAGTTCTCGGCGACGCGGTAGATCATCTCCTGGATCAGAACGGTCTTGCCGACACCGGCACCACCGAACAGACCGATCTTGCCACCCTGGACGTACGGGGTGAGCAGGTCGATGACCTTGATGCCGGTCTCGAACATCTCGGTCTTGGACTCAAGGTCCTTGAAGTCGGGGGCCTTGCGGTGGATCGGCCACCGGACCTCGACCTGGGAGTCGAACTCCGCCTGGTCGACGTTCAGCACGTCACCGAGGGCGTTGAAGACCTTGCCCTTGGTGATCTGGCCGACCGGCACGGAGATCGCGGCACCGGTGTCGGTGACCTGCGAACCGCGGACCAGGCCGTCGGTCGGCTGCATCGAGATGCCGCGGACCAGGCCGTCGCCGAGGTGCTGGGCGACCTCAAGGGTCAGGGTCTTCTTGCCCGAGCCGTCGGGGTTGTCCACCTCGACGTGCAGGGCGTTGTACATGTCCGGGATCGCGTCGACGGGGAACTCCACGTCGACGACCGGGCCGATGACCCGCGCGACGCGGCCCGTCGCCGTGGTCGGCTCAACAGTGGTGGTCATACTCATTCGCTCCCGCGGCTGGCGTCAGCGAGCGCGTTGGCGCCACCGACGATCTCGCTGATTTCCTGGGTGATCTCGGCCTGACGGGCCGAGTTGGCAAGCCGCGTGAGCGACTTGATGAGCTCGCCGGCGTTGTCCGTCGCGCTCTTCATCGCGCGGCGGCGGGCGGCGTGCTCGGAAGCGGCCGACTGCAGCAGCGCGTTGTAGATCCTGCTCTCGACGTACCGCGGCAGCAGCGCGTCCAGGACGCCCTCCGCCGACGGTTCGAAGTCGTACAGCGGGAAGATCTCCGACTTGGCCGGCGTCTGGTCGCTGAGCTGGACCTCGTCCAGCTTCAGCGGCAGCAGCCGCGCCTCCACCGCGTCCTGCGTCAGCATGGACACGAACTCGGTCGAGACCACGTGGAGTTCGTCCACGCCGCCGTCCTCGGTCGTGAAGGCCTCGATCAGCTCGGCCGCCACCGTCTTCGCGTCACCGTAGGTCGGCTTGTCCGAGAAGCCCGTCCACGAGTTCCCCACCGCCAGGTTGCGGAAGGTGTAGTACGACAGACCCTTCCGACCGACGATGTAGGTCACGACGTCCTTGCCCTCGCCGCGCAGGCGCTCGGTGAGCGTCAGCGAGGCCTTGATGGCGTTGGACGAGTAACCGCCGGCCAGGCCGCGGTCCGCCGTGATCAGCAGGACGGCCGCGCGCTTGGCGTTCGGGTTCTCGGTGGTGAGCGGGTGCTTGGCGTTGGACCGGGTGGCCACCGCCGTCACCGCCCGGGTGAGCTCGTCGGCGTACGGAGCGGAGGCCGCCACCGCGCGCTGCGCCTTGCCGATGCGCGCCGCGGAGATCATCTCCATCGCCTTGGTGATCTTCTTCGTCGCGGTGACAGAGCGGATCCGGCGCTTGTAGACCCGAAGCTGTGCTCCCATGGGTCGTTACGTCCTTTCCCTCGCTACCGGACTCAGGCCTGCTCGGAGAGCAGCTTGCCGTCGGCGGTCTGGTAACCCTGCTTGAAGGACTCGATCGCGCCGGTCAGGGCGTCGACGGTGCCGTCGGCCAGCAGACCGGTCTCGACGATGCCGGCCAGCAGGTCCTTGTGCTGCAGGCGCACGAAGTCCAGGAACTCGCGCTCGAAGCGGCGGATCTCGGCGACCGGGACGTCGTCCAGCTTGCCGGTGGTGCCGGCCCAGATGGAGACGACCTGCTCCTCGACCGGGAACGGCTGGTACTGACCCTGCTTCAGCAGCTCGACCATGCGCGCACCGCGCTCCAGCTGGGCCTTGGAGGCCGCGTCCAGGTCGGAACCGAAGCCGGCGAAGGCCTCCAGCTCACGGTACTGGGCGAGGTCCAGGCGCAGACGGCCGGCGACCGAGCGCATGGCCTTGATCTGGGCGGAGCCACCGACGCGGGAGACCGAGATACCGACGTTCACGGCCGGGCGGATGCCGGCGTTGAACAGGTCGGACTCCAGGAAGCACTGGCCGTCGGTGATGGAGATGACGTTGGTCGGGATGTACGCCGAGACGTCGTTGGCCTTGGTCTCGATGATCGGCAGACCGGTCATCGAGCCGCCGCCGAGGGCGTCGTTCAGCTTGGCGCAGCGCTCCAGCAGGCGGGAGTGCAGGTAGAAGACGTCACCCGGGTAGGCCTCGCGGCCCGGCGGGCGGCGCAGCAGCAGGGAGACGGAGCGGTAGGCCTCGGCCTGCTTCGACAGGTCGTCGAAGATGATCAGGACGTGCTTGCCGTCGTACATCCACTCCTGGCCGATGGCCGAACCGGTGTACGGGGCGAGGTACTTGAAGCCGGCCGGGTCGGAGGCGGGAGCGGCCACGATGGTGGTGTACTCCAGCGCGCCGGCCTCCTCCAGGGCGCCGCGGACGGACGCGATGGTGGAGCCCTTCTGGCCCACGGCGACGTAGATGCAGCGGACCTGCTTCTCCGGGTCGCCCGAGCGCCAGTTGTCGCGCTGGTTGATGATCGTGTCGACGGCCACCGCGGTCTTGCCGGTCTGGCGGTCGCCGATGATCAGCTGGCGCTGGCCGCGGCCGATCGGGGTCATCGCGTCGATGGCCTTGATGCCGGTCTGCAGCGGCTGCTTGACCGACTTGCGGGCCATGACGCCGGGGGCCTGCAGCTCAAGGGCGCGGCGGCCGCTGGCGGCGATGTCGCCCAGGCCGTCGATCGGGTTGCCCAGCGGGTCCACGACGCGGCCGAGGTAGCCGTCGCCGACCGGAACCGAGAGGACCTCGCCCGTGCGGCGCACGGTCTGGCCCTCTTCGATGCCACCGAACTCACCGAGGACGACGACACCGATCTCGCGGGTGTCGAGGTTCAGCGCGAGGCCGAGCGTGCCGTCCTCGAACTTCAGCAGCTCGTTCGCCATGACCGAGGGCAGGCCCTCGACATGCGCGATGCCGTCCGCTGCGTCAGTGACCGTACCGACCTCTTCCACAGAAGCGGCGTCCGGCTGGTACGACTGGACAAAGTCGGCCAGCGCGTCCCGGATCTCCTCCGGACGGATCGTAAGCTCCGCCATCAGGCTTCCCTGCTCTCCTAGTTTGCGATCCTCGGCCCGCCATTGAGGGCCGCAAGTACTCGACTCTCGGCCGGGTCGTATGAACCGGCCGTACGATTTGCCGGCTCCTTGGGGAACCGGTTTCCCGACCGAGGGTCGGATGTGCTGCTGGTCGCTCAGCCTTCGAGCGACTGGCGAGCGCCTTCGAGGCGGCTCGACACGGTGCCGTCGATGATCTCGTCGCCGATCTGCACCCGGACACCGCCGACGACCTCGGGGTCGACGTCGATGTTCAGGTGGACCTGGCGGCCGTACATCCGGCCCAGAGCACCGGACAGGCGCTCCTTCTGGGCGTCCGACAGCGGCACCGCGCTGGTGACCAGGGCCACCATGCGGCCGCGACGCGCGGCGGCGAGCTTCGAGTAGGACTCCAGGCCCTGCTCCAGGCTACGGCCACGCGGCACGTTCACGAGGGCGGTGACCAGCCGGACGGTGCCGGCGTTGGCACGGCCGCCGAGCAGCTTGCCGACCAGCTGCGCCTTCGCGGCGGCACCGGCCTTCGGCTCGCTCAGCGCGGCGCGCAGCTCGTGCGAACCGCTCACCACCCGGCCGAAGCGGAACAGCTCGTCCTCGACGTCGTCCAGGACGCCGGCCTTGTCCGCGGCGATGACCTCGGCGTACGCGGCGAGCTCCTCGATCGCGTCCACCAGGTCGCGCGAACCCGACCAGCGGGAGCGGACCAGGCCGGAGACCAGGTCCACGGCCTCGCCGGAGACCTGACCGGTCAGCAGCGAGGTGATCAGCTGAGCCTTGTCCTGGCCCGACCGGGACGGGTCGGTCAGGACTCGGCGCAGCGACACCTCACGGTCCAGCACGGCCGTGACGGCGGTGAGCTCCTCGGCGAGCTTGGCCGCGTCCACCGTGGTGGAGTCGGTCAGGCTGTCCAGGTTCTGCCGGCCGGCGGCGAGAGCCTCGCGGCTGGCGCCGATCACTTGGCCGCACCCTGAGCAACGGCGGCCTTGGCCTCCAGCTCGTCCAGGAAGCGGTCGATCACGCCGCTCTGCCGGGTGTGGTCCTCCAGGGACTCACCCACGATGCGGGAAGCCAGCTGGGTGGCCAGCGAACCCACGTCCTGGCGCAGGGCGGCAGTCGCCTGCTTCTTGTCGGCTTCGATCTGCGCGTGACCGGCGGCGACGATGGCCTCGCGCTGACGCTGGCCCTCCTCGCGCATCTCGGCGAGCTGGGCAGCGCCCTGCTCGCGAGCCTGCTCGACGATCCGGGCAGCCTCGTGGCGCGCCTCGGCAAGCTCGGCGCGGTACTGCTCAAGCAGGGCCTGGGCCTCGGCCTGAGCGGCCTCGGCGCGCTCCATGCCGCCTTCGATGGCGTCCCGGCGCTCCGACAGCACCTTCTCGATGCTGGGGAGGAGCTTCTTGCCGAGCAGACCGAAGACGATGAAGAAGCAGAGCAGGCCGATAACGATCTCGGGCGTGTTGGGGAGAAGAGGGTTCATCTTCTCCTCAGCCGCGAGCTGAGCCACGATGCTCATTTCTGGACCTTCCTCGAAAGGGTCTGCGGCAGGATTACTTGTTGCCGAAGACGAACGGCATGACGATGCCGATGAGGGCGAGCGCCTCGGTCAGCGCGAAGCCGATGAACATGTTGGAACGGATGAGACCGGCAGCCTCGGGCTGGCGGGCCATGGCCTGGACACCGTTACCGAAGATCAGACCGACGCCGATGCCGGGGCCGATGGCGGCGAGGCCGTAGCCGATGGAGGCGACGGAACCGTAGACAGTGCCCTCAGCGAGGATGCTCATTGACGTTGTCCTTTGCAGGGTGGTGAACCGGTGGTGATTGGCCACCGGGCGATCCGGGAGGTTGGTTCTTGGGCGGGGCCGAGGGCCCCGTGGCTCAGTGCGCCTCTTCCAGGGCACCGGCGATGTAGCTGCTGGCCAGCATCACGAAGATGTAGGCCTGCAGGAACTGGACCAGCAGCTCGAAGGCGGTCAGGGCGACGGCGACGACGAACGAGGCCGAGCCGTACAGCGCGCCCAGGGTCGGGCTGAGCAGGTACCAGGAGGCGATGGAGAACATCACGATCAGCAGGTGGCCGGCGAACATGTTCGCGAAGGCTCGGACCGCGAGCGTGAACGGGCGCACGAAGATGTTCGAGAAGAACTCGATCGGCACCAGGATGAACATGACCCAGCCGGGGATGCCCGAGGGCCAGCAGAGGTTCTTGAAACCGCCGACGAAGCCGTGCTTCTTGAAGGTCAGCGTCATGTAGGTGATCCACACGACGGCCGCGAGGCCGGCCGGGAACGCGATCGTCGCCGTCACGGGGTACTGCGCGAACGGGATGATCGACATGATGTTCATCAACCAGATGAAGAAGAACATCGAGACCAGCATCGGGACGTACTTCTCGCCCTTCTTGCCGATCGTCTCCAGCACGATGGAGCGCTTGACGAAGTCGTAGCCGATCTCGCCGACGAGCTGCAGCTTGCCCGGGACCAGTCGCGGCTTCGCGAACGAGGCCCAGAAGAACACGACGACCAGGAGCGCGACGATGATCGACAGCAGCATCGGCTTGTTGAAGTCGATGCCGCCGATCGAGAAGATCGGCTTGAACTGGAACTCGTTCAGGCCCGGGGCCGGGAAGCCGCAGCCAGCGTCCCCGAAGTGGCAACTGCCTGAGGCGAGCGAGGACGTGAGTTCAGCACTCACCGCGGACTCCTTCGTCGTGACGCATGGTTACGGCAACCTCGGTGTGTCGGCGTGGCCTGCGACCACGGAGCGGCACTGGAACTTGATGGGTTTCTCGCCGACCCCGCGCGACGGCTTGCTGCGCGACCGCGGGATCATCGAAGACTGCGCGGATCCGGGGGGCGATCCGTCCACTGTCCGGACAGACCTGGCCTCTTCCCGTACTCCGTTGTTGCGACGGACGATAGCAGCCCGTCAGTGCGGCATAAACACCGCCCCCCTCGTTGGGGGGACAGTCAGGCCTCGTCACTGTTGACGACCCTTGTCGGAGGGCTTGTCACCCTTGTTTTCCGAGGCGCCGGGGTCGACGTAGAAGGTCTTGGCCTTGAGCGCGCCGCGCACCTGGAAGCCGGTCCAGATCAGGGCGCACCCGAGCAGGGTGAAGGCGAAGGCCTGCCGGTTGAACAGTTCGGTGTTCTTGAAGACCGCCAGGACGATGCCCACCAGCAGGATCTGGGTGGTGTACACCAGCAGCGCCGCAGCCATCATGATCTGCGGGTTGGACCTGGTCAGCCGGTCGAGCGCGATCTGGCCGAAGCTGAAGAAGGCCATCACGAGCAGGGCGCCGAAGAGGGCGCCGAGCAGGCCCTTCCCACCGGCGACGGCGAAGGAGATCGCCATGGCGATGATCCCGGCGACCGCAGTGGGAATCGCGGCGCCTCGGAGGATCCGGGCGTCGGTGGACGGCATGTCGGCAGCTCCGGCGGCATGTCGATGTGGCGGGGGACGGGCACAGATGGTGGCGGGGTGACACCGGACCGAGTGGCCGCCGCCGGGCCGCCCGCGACTGCGGCGGGCCCGTCGAGGGAGACCGACGAGGGACGGAAGTCCTCCACCTGTCAGGTCTTTCGGCGTGTTCTCGGTACTCGTGAACGGTATCACAAACTATTTGATGAGAGCTTTACCATGAATGTGTGGCTCCTGTCACACCAACGGCCCAGTCGTTGAGCCGTACGGGTGAGCCCATTTGACGCATGGTCAACTCCCCGGTCAACGACGGCCGGTGGCCCCGTGGTGGTCGGAGGAGGCGGACCGGCCCCGGCTGGCTTCACCGAGAAGTTGCTTGTCCTTCGCCGACAGTTCAGCCATCGGGGCGGCGGACGACTGCCGCCGGTACCGCGGCGGGACGAAGGACTGCACCGCCCGGGGCGCCCGCGGACGGAACCGCGGGGTCAGCAGCACCACCAGGCCGACCAGGCAGAGCCCGGCGAGGGTCAGCACCACCGTGCGGCCGGTGTTGGTCACCGAGAAGGCAACCGTGCCGAAGGCGATCAGCGCGGCCCAGAAGTACATGATCAGTACCGCGCGGCTGTGCGAGTGCCCGACCTGGAGCAGCCGGTGGTGCAGGTGGCGCTTGTCGGCGGCGAACGGGGACTGGCCGGCCCAGGTACGGCGCACCACCGCGAGCAGCAGGTCGGCCAGCGGCAGCGCGATGACCGTCAGCGGCAGCAGCAGCGGGATGTAGATCGGCACCAGGGTGTGCACGGTGGCGGTCTGCGAACCGGTCTCGCTGTTGATCAGGTCCGGGTCGACCCGGCCGGTGATCGAGATCGCGGCGACGGCCAGCATCAGGCCCAGCATCATCGAGCCGGAGTCGCCCATGAAGATCCGCGCGGGGTGCATGTTGTGCGCCAGGAAGCCCAGGCACATGCCGATCAGCAGCACGCTGAACAGCACGGCGGGGGCCGCGTCGGTGATCGCGTAGCCGTACCAGAGCCGGTAGCTGTACAGGAAGAACGCCATCGCCGCGATGCAGACCATGCCGCCCGCCAGGCCGTCCAGGCCGTCGATGAAGTTCACCGCGTTGACCATGACGACGACCAGGGTCACCGAGATGACCATGCCCTGGGTCGGGCTCACCGCCACCGGGCCGACGCCCGGCACCGGGAGGGTGATCACCGTGACGCCCTGCCACACCATCACACCGGCGGCGATCATCTGGCCGCCGAGCTTCACCAGGGCGTCCACGCCCCACTTGTCGTCCAGCACGCCCAGCAGGAACATGATCCCGGCGCCGGACAGCAGCGCTCGGATGTCACTGCCGCCGTTGAACACCTTGCTCAGGTTGTCCAGCTGCGAGGCGACCAGGATGCCCGCGCACAGTCCGCCGAACATCGCGATGCCGCCGAGCCGCGGAGTGGGCTCGCGGTGCACGTCGCGGGCGCGCACCGGAGGCATCGCGCCCGCCGCGATGGCGAACTTCCGGACCGGGCCGGTCAGCAGGTAGGTGACGGCGGCGGTGCAGAACAGCACCAGCAGATACTCACGCACCACTGGCCTCCTGCATCACTGTCGAACGGGGAGGTACCGAAGGTACTCCCCTGCCTTCCCGGGGTTCGAGGTGCGTCGCCACGGCACACAGCTTATTGAGTCGGACGCCGGGGACGCGCATCGCGGTTCGCTCTCCCGGGTAAGAGATCCGGATACCCGTGCCCGCGCCCTCGCTCAGCCCCGGTGCGCGAAGGCCGCCGCCAGCTCCCGCACCCGCTCCCCGACCGGTGCCGTCGCCTCCCCGGACAACAGCCGGGCGATCAGCGCGGCGATCTCGGTCAGCTCCGGCACGCCCATCCCCTGGCTGGTCACGGTGCCCGTGCCCAGGCGGATCCCGGAGGCCTCGGCGGCCGGCGCCGGGTCGTACGGCAGCGCGCACTTGCCGAGCAGCAACCCGGCCGCGGCGCAGCGCCGTTCGGCCTCCACGCCGGTCACACCCAGCGGGCTCACGTCGGCGGTCACCAGGTGGGTGTCGGTACCGCCCGTCAGAGGGCGCATACCGGCCTCTGCGAGCCCTCTGGCGAGCGTCTGCGCCCCGGACACCGTCCGTTCCGCGTACGCCCGGTAGGCGGGCGTCCCGGCCTCCGCGAGGGCCACCGCCTTCCCGGCCACCTCGTTCATCGCCGCGCCGCCCTGGGTGAACGGGAACACCGCCCGGTCGATCCGCTCGGCCAGCTCCGCGGTGGACAGCAGCAGGCCCCCGCGCGGACCGCGCAGCAGCTTGTGGGTGGCCGCCACCGTGACGTCCGCGTACGGCACCGGGGAGGGCGCCACCCCGGCCGCGACCAGTCCGGTGGTCTGCGCGACGGAGGCGATCAGATAGGCGTCCACCTCGTCGGCGATCTCCCGGAAGGCCGCCCAGTCCGGGTGCCGGGGGTGGGAGATCGAACCCGCGACGATGGCCTTGGGGCGGTGCAGCCGGGCCAGCTCGCGCACCTGGTCGAGGTCGATCAGGCCGTCGCCCTCGCGCACGCCGTAGCCGGTGAAGTCGAACCAGCGGCCGGAGAAGTTGGCCCGCGAGCCGCAGCTGAGGTGGCCGCCGTGCTCCAGCGACATCGCCAGCACCCCGTCACCGGGCCGCAGCAGCGCCGCGTAGGCCGCCAGCATCGCCGAAGTCGCCGACCTTGGTTGGACGTTGGCGTGCGGGGCGGAGAACAGTTGACGCGCCCGGTCGATCGCCAGCAGCTCCGCGGCGTCGGCCAGCGCACAGCCGGTGTGGTGCCGGCGGCCGGGGTAGCCCTCGGCGTACTTGTCGATCAGCGGCCCGGTCAGCGCCGCCAGGACGGCCGGGCTGGTCAGGTTCTCCCCCGCCAGCAGCTGGATCGTCTCGGCGCGCCGCTCGGCCTCGGCGGCCAGCAGGTCGGCGATCTGGGGATCCGCCCGGTACAGCGGCTCGGACGCCCACGGGCGCCCCCTCGTCGTCGCGGTCGAGCCGGTCGCGGCTTCGGTGACGGTCATGGCGGGGCTCCCGGGCGCTGCAGGGACGGTCCACCCAGCGTAGGACCGTCTCGGCCACCCGGCTCGGCGGCGCAGGGCCGTTCGGCCCTCAGGGCCGGTCCCGGTACGCCCGTCAGTGCGGCGCCTGGACGCCGGTGAGCGCGGTGACCACCGGGTCGACCGCGTGGAATATCTCCTCGCCGCAGTTGCGGAACATGCCGATCGGGGCCCCGTAGGGGTCGTCCACCTCGTCGGACTCCGGGGTCGCGGCCAGCAGCCAGCCGCGCAGCGCGGCGGCCGCCCGGACCAGGGCGCGGGCCCGCTCGGTGACGTCGGCGCCGCGGCGCGGGTCGGGCAGTGTGCCCGGGTCGATCGTCCGCACCAGGCGGGTGAACTCCTTCATGGTGAAGGTGCGCAGCCCCGCCTCGTGGCCCATCGAGATCACCTGGGCGCGGTGGTCCAGGGTCGCGGTGAGCACCAGGTCGGCCTCGACCACGTGCTCGTCCAGCAGTTCCCGGCCGGTGAAGCCGCCGCTGTCGGCGCCGTACTCGTCGAGCACGGTCGCGGCGTGGTCCTCCATCGGCGCGCCCACGTGGCCCCAGGTGCCGGCGCTCTCGACCAGGATCCGCCCGGCCACCCGGGGGCTGAGCCGGGTGTCCAGCTCACGCCGGGTGAGCCGCTCGGCTATCGGCGAGCGGCAGATGTTCCCGGTGCAGACGAACAGGATCCGGAAGTGGTCCAGCGGCCTGGGGCCCACGCTCAGGTACGGTGCTATGCCGGGCCCGTCGTGGAGCGAGGCGGCGGGCGTCAACTTCCGGCCTCCAGGTCGGGGACGACCTCCCTCAGCTGCTCGATGCTGATCGCGCCGGCCCGCAGCAGGACCGGCACCTTGCCGGTGACGTCGACGATCGACGAGGCGGTGGCGTGGTCGGCCTTCCCGCCGTCCAGGTAGACCGAGACCGCGTCGCCGAGCTGGGCCTGCGCCTCGTCGCAGGTCGCCGGGGACGGCCCGCCGGTCTTGTTGGCGCTGGAGACGGCGAGCGGGCCGGTGGCGTTCAGCAGCTCGATGGCGACCGGGTGCAGCGGCATCCGGACCGCGACGGTGCCGCGGGTCTCACCGAGGTCCCAGCGCAGTGAGGGCTGGTGCCTGGCGACCAGGGTGAGGCCGCCGGGCCAGAAGGCGTCCACCAGTTCCCAGGCCTGCTCGGAGAAGTCGGTGACCAGGCCGTGCAGGGTGGTCGGCGAGCCGACCAGGACGGGCGAGGGCATGTTGCGGCCTCGGCCCTTGGCGGCCAGCAGCTCGCCGACGGCCTCCGGGGAGAAGGCGTCCGCGCCGACGCCGTAGAGGGTGTCGGTGGGCAGCACGACGATTTCACCGCGGCGGATGGCCGAGGCGGCCTCGCGCAGGCCGGTGGCGCGGTCCCCGGCGTCGGCACAGTCGTAGCGGCGGCTCATCGGTGCGGTCCCCTTCCGAGATGGCTCATGACGTTCACGGCGGTGCTCACAGCGCGGGCCTGCGGGCCGTCGTGCCGCGTTCCATGTTCACGACCCGACCCTTCGGGCGGTCGTACGGCGCTCGAATGTTCACGACCCGACCCTTCGGGCGGTCGTACGGCGCTCGAATGTTCACGACCCGACCCTTCGGGCGGTCGTGAAACGCGGCCGGTTGTTCAGGTCGCGGTGGTCGGCGGTGTCCGTCCAGCCGCGTTCCTCGTTGAAGATCCACGGCACCTGGCCGCCCTGCTGGTCGGCGTGCTCGATGACCACCGCGCCGCCCGGGCGCAGCAGCCGGGCGGCGACCCGCTCGATGCCGCGGATGGTGTCCAGGCCGTCCTCGCCGGAGAACAGGGACATCTGCGGGTCGTGGTCGCGGGCCTCGGGCGCGACGTACTCCCACTCGGTGAGCGGGATGTACGGCGGGTTGGAGATGACCAGGTCGAAGCGGCCGTCCCAGGAGCGGTCGTCCTCGAAGGCCTTGGTGGCGTCCCCGGCGTGCAGGGTGACCCTGGCGCGGTCCGGGCTGGCCTCGATGTTGCGCCGGGTGTACTCCAGCGCCCCCTCGTCGAGTTCGAAGGCGTGCACGGTGGAGCGCGGCAGCTCCTGGGCCAGGGCGAGCGCGATGGCGCCGGAGCCGGAGCACAGGTCGACCACCAGCGGCTCGGCGACGTCCATGTCGCGCACCGCGTCTATCGCCCACTCGACGACCGATTCGGTCTCCGGCCGGGGCACGAACACCCCGGGGCCGACCTCCAGTTCGAGGTAGCGGAAGAAGGCCCGCCCGGTGATGTGCTGCAGCGGCTCGCGCGCCTCCCGGCGGGAGACCGCCTCCCAGTAGCGGGCGTCGAAGTCGGCGTCCTTCACCGTGTGCAGCTGGCTGCGCTTGACGTGGTGGACGTAGGCGGCGAGTTCCTCCGCGTCGAAGCGCGGCGACGGCACGCCGGCCGCGGCCAACCGCTGGGTGGCCTGGGCCACCTCGGCGAGCAGCAGGTTCATCCGTACGACCTCTTGTTTCTGCGCTCCGGCTTCAGGCTTGCGTCGGGCTGGGGCGCGCCGGTCTCAGTTCTCTTGGGCCGCGGCGAGCTTGGCCGCCGCGTCCTTGTCGACGCAGGACTGGATCACGGCGTTCAGCTCGCCGTCCAGGACCTGGTCCAGGTTGTACGCCTTGAACCCCGTGCGGTGGTCCGAGATGCGGTTCTCCGGGTAGTTGTACGTCCGGATGCGCTCGGAGCGGTCCACCGTGCGGACCTGGCTGCGACGCGCGTCCGAGGCCTCGCGCTCGGCCTCCTCCTGCGCGGCGGCCAGCAGCCGCGAGCGCAGGATGCGCATCGCCTGCTCCTTGTTCTGCAGCTGGCTCTTCTCGTTCTGGCAGGACGCCACGATACCGGTCGGCAGGTGGGTGATCCGGACCGCGGAGTCGGTGGTGTTGACCGACTGGCCGCCGGGGCCGGAGGAGCGGTAGACGTCGATGCGCAGGTCGTTGGCGAGGATCTCGACCTCGACCTCCTCCGCCTCGGGGGTGACCAGCACGCCCGCCGCGGAGGTGTGGATGCGGCCCTGGGACTCGGTGGCGGGGACGCGCTGCACGCGGTGCACGCCGCCCTCGTACTTCAGCCGGGCCCAGACGCCCTGGCCCGGCTCGGTGTTGCCCTTGGTCTTCACGGCCACCGAGACGTCCTTGTAGCCGCCGAGGTCGGACTCGTTGGAGTCGATGATCTCGGTCTTCCAGCCGACCCGCTCGGCGTAGCGCAGGTACATCCGGAGCAGGTCGCCGGCGAACAGCGCGGACTCCTCGCCGCCCTCGCCCGCCTTGATCTCCAGGATGACGTCCTTGTCATCGCTCGGGTCGCGCGGGACCAGCAGCAGCCGCAGTTCCTCGGTCAGCTCGTCGCGGCGCGCCTCGGAGTCCTTCACCTCGGAGATGAACTCCGGGTCCTCGGCGGCGAGTTCGCGCGCGGCCTCGATGTCCTCGCCGGCCTGTCGCCACTGCCGGTAGACCCGGGTGATCGGGGTCAGCTCGGCGTACCGCTTGGCCAGCTTGCGGGCGTTGGCCTGGTCGGCGTGGACGGACGGGTCGGCCAGCCTCGTTTCGAGGTCGGCGTGCTCGACGAGGAGCTCTTCGACTGCCTCGAACATGGGGTGGCCTTCTTCCCGGGGATTCGGAACGTGTGGGGGGTCGGAACGGTGGAGCCGCGGAACGCGCGCTGGGACGCGAACGGCGCCGGTCCCCGGCGCCCCCGACAACGAGTACGGGGGCACCGGGAACCGGCGCCGAATGAGCGCTAGGCCTTCGCGCTGTGCTGCTTGCCGAAGCGCTTCTCGAAGCGGGCCACGCGGCCACCCGTGTCGAGGATCTTCTGCTTGCCGGTGTAGAAGGGGTGGCACTGCGAGCAGACCTCGGCGCGGATCTCGCCACTGGTCTCGGTCGAGCGGGTGGTGAACTCGGCGCCGCAGGTGCAGGTCACCTTCGTGACCACGTACTCCGGGTGAACGTTGGGCTTCAAGGGGTTCTCCTAGTTTTCGGGAGGGCACCGGGTCGGCGGCTGGGAGTGCCGCACGTGAACCGGGACCGACGGACCAGTCTGCCAGGACCGGCCGCATCTTCCCAAACCGGGTCCCGTTCCGGGATATTCCGGGCTCCGCCCGGCGGGCGGGTCAGCGGACGGCGGAGGCCTTGGCGGTGGGCCTCGGGGCGGGCCTCGCCGCGGGCGCGGTGGGGGCGGCGGGCGCCGTGGGGGCCGCCTGGGCGGGGTTCTCCGGCTGGGCGGACAGGACCGCCGGCGGGACCGGCTGGTCGGCCCTGAGCGCCGCCCAGACGGTCCCGGCCTGCGGCTGCTGCTCGACCACCCGGTTGGGGTCGGTGGGGGCCGTCACCACCGGCAGGGTGACCGTGGTCAGCTGGTCCGGCCCGATCCCCTTGAGCTCCTGTACCAGGCCCACCAGGGAGTTCACCGAGCCGAGCGCGGAGTCGGTGGTGATGCTCTTCGTCATGGTGTCGCCGATCGACCACAGCTTGACCGGGTCGGAGAACAGCCCGGTCCCGCCGGCCTGCCGGAGCAGCGACTTGACCATCTGCTTCTGCAGTTCGATCCGGCCGAGGTCGCTGCCGTCGCCGACGCCGTGCCGGGTGCGCACGAAGGCCAGTGCCTGCTGCCCGTCGAGGTGGTGCTGCCCGGCGGGCAGGTCGAGCCCGCTGTCCTTGTCGTGGATGGCCACCGCGGTGGTCACGGTGGCCCCGCCTATCGCGTCCACGACCCGGGCGAAGCCGGCGAAGTCCACCTGCAGGTAGTGGTCCATCCGCAGCCCGGTGAGCTGCTCGGTGGCCTTCACCGCGCAGGCCGCGCCGCCGCTCTCGAAGGCGCTGTTGTACATGGCGCGCTTGGCCGCCGGGACGGCCCTGCCGGCGCTGTCGGTGCACTGCGGGCGGTCGACCAGGGTGTCGCGCGGGATCGAGACGATCGTGGCCCCGGAATGGGCCTGGTCGACGTGCACCACCATCGCGGTGTCGGAACGGGCGGAGTCGCCGGTGGCCCCGCCGGCCAGGTCGCCGTTCTCGCCGACCCGGGAGTCGGAGCCCAGCACCAGGATGTTGAAGGAGCCGTCGGTGGCGGCCGGGGGCCGGGCGTCGCCGAGGCGGGAGTCGATGTCGATGCTCTTGATGTTGCCGTTGAGCTTCAGGTAGGCCCACCCGGCCGCGCCGCCGCCGAGGACGACGAGCGCGACGAACGCACAGGCGGCCACCCGCAGGACCTTGCGGCGGCGACTCGGGACCCTCTTGTGCTCGGCCATACGCTCCACAATAAATCGGACAAGAAGATCGAAAAGCCCCACATTGTCCCAACTCTGGAACAACCCGGCCCCGGACGCGCGGAACCCCGGACCGCTCGCGCGATCCGGGGTTCCGTGCTCGACAAGCCGTCCGGCTACGGTCAGTCGCCGGAGCCGGGGGTGGTCTTGGCGATCTGCATCAGGAACTCGGCGTTGCTCTTGGTCTGCTTCATCTTGTCCAGGAGCAGCTCGATCGCCTGCTGCGAGTCGAGCGCGTGCAGCACCCGGCGCAGCTTCCAGACGATGGCCAACTCCTCGCTGCCGAGCAGGATCTCCTCCTTGCGGGTGCTGGAGGCGTCCACGTCGACGGCCGGGAAGATGCGCTTGTCCGAGAGCTTCCGGTCGAGCTTGAGCTCCATGTTGCCGGTGCCCTTGAACTCCTCGAAGATCACCTCGTCCATGCGCGAGCCGGTCTCGACCAGCGCGGTGGCCAGGATGGTCAGCGAGCCGCCGTTCTCGATGTTGCGCGCGGCACCGAAGAACTTCTTCGGCGGGTACAGCGCGGTCGAGTCGACACCACCGGACAGGATGCGGCCGGAGGCCGGCGCCGCCAGGTTGTAGGCGCGGCCCAGGCGGGTGATCGAGTCCAGCAGGATGACCACGTCGTGGCCCAGCTCCACCAGGCGCTTGGCACGCTCGATGGCCAGCTCCGCGACGGTGGTGTGGTCCTCGGCCGGGCGGTCGAAGGTCGAGGAGATGACCTCGCCCTTCACCGACCGCTGCATGTCGGTGACCTCTTCCGGACGCTCGTCGACCAGGACGACCATCAGGTGGCACTCGGGGTTGTTGTGGGTGATCGCGTTGGCGACCGCCTGCAGCACCATGGTCTTGCCGGTCTTCGGCGGCGCCACGATCAGACCGCGCTGGCCCTTGCCGATCGGCGACACCAGGTCGATGATCCGGGTGGTCAGCACGCCCGGGTCGGTCTCCAGGCGCAGCCGCTCCTGCGGGTAGAGCGGGGTGAGCTTGTTGAACTCGGGGCGGCCGCGGCCGGTCTCCGGGTCCATGCCGTTGACGGAGTCCAGCCGCACCATGGCGTTGAACTTCTCGCGGCGCTCGCCCTCGCGCGGCTGGCGCACCGCGCCGGTGATGGCGTCACCCTTGCGCAGGCCGTTCTTGCGGACCTGGGCGAGCGAGACGTAGACGTCGTTCTGGCCCGGCAGGTAGCCGGACGTGCGCACGAACGCGTAGTTGTCGAGGATGTCGAGGATGCCCGCGACCGGGATCAGGACGTCGTCCTCGCCGATCTGCGGCTCGACGGCGCCGGTCTCGAAGCCCTCGCGGCCGCGACGGCCCCGGCGGTCGCGGTAGCGGCCGCGACGGCCCCGACGGCCCTCGCCGAACTCGTCGTCGTCGTAGCCGCCCTGCTGGGCCTGCGGCTGCTGGGCCTGCTGGCCGCCCTCGCGGCGCTGCTGGCCGTCGCCCTGGCCCTGCTGCTGGCCCTGCTGGCCGCCCTGGCGGTCGGCGCGCTCGCGGCGGTTGCGGCGGTCGCGGCGCGACTCGCGCGACTCGCTGTCCTGTCCGCCCTGCGCGTCGGCACCGTCCTGGCGCTCGGTGCGCTCGGTGCGCTCGCCCGGCTCGCGGCGGTCACGACGCTCGCGGCGGTCACGACGGGTCTCGCGACCCTCCTCGCGACCCTCGAAGCCGCGGGTCTCGGCCGGGCGCTCGGCCTGCTTGGGCTCGGCCACCGCGACGGTGGCGGGCTCGGCGGCGGCCTCGGCGGCCGGGGCGGTGGGGGCGCCGGCGGCCGAGGTGGCGCGGCGGCGGGTGCGCTCGGCACGGGCCGGCGCGGCGGTCTCGGCGGCGGCCTGGACCGGGATCTCGATCTGGGCCTGCGCCTCGGCGGCCGGGGCCGCGGCAGCGGCGGCGGCGGCCTTGCTGCGGCGGGCCGGCTTCTCGGCCGGGGCCTCGGCCTCCGCCTTGGCGGCGGTGCGCTTGGCGGCCGGAGCGCCACCGGCGGCGAGCAGCGGGTCCCCGCCGCTCTTCTCCTTGATGGTCTCGATCAGCTGGCTCTTGCGCATGCGCCCGGTACCGGTGATGCCCAGGTCCGCGGCGAGCTTCTGCAGCTCGGCGAGAACCATGCCGTCCAAGCCCGCGGCGGCACTGCGGCGGCGGCGCGGGGCGGCGGGGGCGGCGGCCGCGTCCGACGCTTCGGCGTCCGGGCGCGCGCCCATCAGATCGGTGGAGTCGCTCACTAAGGGTCCTTCCCTGGAGCGGACGTCGGCCTGTCTGGCTCGGCGACCGGTTGTGCTGTCCTGACCAACGCTCGACTGCGTCGGTCCGAGGCGGTGGTCCCTCGAATGGCGGGAGCCCGTCGAGGGAGAGCTGCGAGGTGCGGTGCATGAAGCACGGTGGTGCTGAGTGGCGCGCGGGCCGGTCGTGTGTCGACCTCCCCAGAGGGCGTTGCCCCCAACGCTGCCTGCGAATCCCGGGCCCCCGTCGCGTGACGGCGGACCTTCGCTCCGCCCGTCCTGGCCTCTAGGTGGGAGGCCGCGGGTGGGAGTCAGGTGCCGTCACGGCTTCGGGATGCGGCCGCATGTCGCGCAGGCAGGCTGCGTACGCGCTGCGGTGGGCTCCCGGAGAATCGTCGCCCCGGGCATCGCGGCGGCTCCACGGCAGTGGAGCGCTGGGATCGGGACGCGGCGCACCGAGCCCCGGAGGGCACATGGTGCAGCAATGAGATTAACACTACCGACCCCCTCAGACATTCCCCGACCTCGGGCCTGCCAATCGTGTCCGGACGGCCCGGCTCGCCGCAGGGCCAAACCAGCTGCTCAGACGTCCAGCGGGAGCACGGTGGCTCCGGTCCGGTCGACGCCCAGCCGGTGCGCGGCGAACGCCTGGTCGCCGCCGTGGCCGTGGTGCCCGGCGAAGGCGAGCACCTTGTCGACGCCCGTCTCGTCGGTGAGCGCCAGCACGGTCGGGCCGGCCCCGGAGATGACCGCGGGGACGCCCTCCGCGCGCAGCGCGCCGACCAGTGCGGCGCTGTCCGGCATCGCGGAGGCGCGGTAGTCCTGGTGCAGCCGGTCCTCGGTGGCGGCGAGCAGCAGTTCGGGCCGCCGGGTGAGGGCCTCCACCAGCAGCGCGGAACGGCCCGCGTTGACGGCGGCGTCGGCCAGCGGGACGGTCTTCGGCAGCAGGCCGCGGGCGGTCTCGGTGAGCACCTCGCCGGCCGGCACGAACACCACCGGGACGACCTGCTCGGACGGCTCCAGGGCGACGGCCTTGGCCGACTCCTCGTCGGTCCAGGCGATGGTGAAGTTGCCGCGCAGGCAGGCCGCGACGTTGTCGGGGTGGCCCTCCAGCTCGGAGGCGAGGGCCAGCAGCGCGTCGTCGTCCAGCGCGGACGGACCGCCGATGGTGACCGCGCGGGCGGCCACGATTCCGGCGCAGATGGCGGCCGAGGAGGAGCCGAGGCCGCGGCCGTGCGGTATCCGGTTGGCGCAGACCACTTCGAGGCCGCGCGGCTGGCCGCCGAGCCGGTCGAACGCGGCCCGCATCGAGCGGACCAGCAGGTGGCGCTCGTCCCGGGGCAGCGTCTCGGCGCCCTCGCCGGCGATGTCGACGGCGAGCCCGGAGTCGGAGACCCGGACGACCACGTCGTCGTACAGACCCAGCGCGAGCCCGAAGGCGTCGAAGCCCGGGCCGAGGTTGGCGCTGGTCGCGGGAACCCTGACCCGGACGGCGGCGGCACGGAACGCGGGACCGGCCATGCGGTGGACTCTCCTGGGGAATTCGGGCGGCGCGTCGCGCGTCGTCGGTGCGAGGGTGGGGGAAGGGCCGCGGGCCCCTCGGGCCTGGCGGTCACAGTCGTCGGCGCGGCCCGTGCAGGACGGGCCCGGGGCATGTGCCACACGGCCGAACCCAGAGTATCGAAGAGAGGTTCCCCAGTGGTACACCCCGTGGGCCTTCGATCTGGTGTGTTGCCGGTTCTGGCCGGAATGCGCACCCCTCCCGGTCAAAGGGAGGGACGGAATGGGAGCGGAATGCGAAGCGGAATTGACACAGAAGAGTCACTGGAGAACTTCGACGGGCCGGCCCCCGAAAGGGCCGGCCCGTCGAAGCGTCAGGCCGGTCGTCAGTCGAGCAGCCCGAGCCGCCGGGCCGCCGCCTCCGGGTCGATCGGGACGACCTGCGGCTGCGGCGCGCCGGCCACCGCCCAGTCCGGGTCCTTGAGGCCGTTGCCGGTCACCGTGCAGACGATCCGCTGGCCCGGGTCGACCAGACCGGCCTCCGCCTTGGCCAGCAGACCGGCCACCGAGGCGGCCGAGGCGGGCTCCACGAAGACGCCCTCCTGCGCGGCCAACATCCGGTAGGCGGCGAGGATCTGACGATCAGTCACCTTGTCGATGAGGCCGCCGGACTCGTCCCGCGCGGCGAGCGCGAAGTCCCAGGAGGCCGGGTTGCCGATCCGGATCGCGGTGGCGATGGTCTGCGGCTTGAGGACGGGCGCGCCGTCCACGATCGGGGCCGAACCGGAGGCCTGGAAGCCCCACATCCGCGGGGTGTGCGAGGCCATCCCGTCGGTCGCGTACTCCCGGTACCCCTTCCAGTACGCGGTGATGTTGCCCGCGTTGCCGACCGGCAGGACGTGGATGTCCGGGGCGTCGCCGAGCATGTCGACGATCTCGAACGCCGCGGTCTTCTGGCCCTCGATCCGCACCGGGTTCACCGAGTTGACCAGGGCGACCGGGTACTTCTCGGACAGTTCGCGGGCCAGCGTCAGGCAGTCGTCGAAGTTGCCGTCGACCTGCAGGATCTTCGCGCCGTGCACCAGCGCCTGGCCCATCTTGCCCAGCGCGATCTTGCCCTGGGGCACGAGCACCGCGGAGACCATCCCGGCCCGCACCGCGTACGCGGCGGCGGAGGCCGAAGTGTTGCCGGTGGACGCGCAGATGACGGCCTGCGCGCCCTCCTCCTTGGCCTTGGAGATGGCCAT
Source organism: Kitasatospora sp. NPDC059648 (assembly GCF_042734825.1). NCBI lineage: Bacteria > Bacillati > Actinomycetota > Actinomycetes > Kitasatosporales > Streptomycetaceae > Kitasatospora > Kitasatospora sp. NPDC059648. Next base: position 112,810 of record NZ_JBHWDU010000011.1, read on the forward strand.
CGTCATCCCGCGGTCCTTGAAGGAGCCGGTCGGGTTGGCGCCCTCGACCTTGAGGTAGACCTCGCAGCCGGTGCGCTCGGAGAGCACCTGGGCGGGTACCAGGGGCGTGCCGCCCTCCAGCAGGGTGACCACCGGGGTGGCCGCGGTGACCGGCAGGCGGTCCCGGTACTCCTCGATCAGGCCGCGCCACTGGTGGGTGTGCGCGCCTCGGACGACGTTCTCGGCAACGGCGTTCATGGCTGGTTCCTTATTCCCCTTCGACCCGCATGATGCTGGCCACGTCCCGCACACTGTCCAGCGCGCGGAGCTTGTCGACCGTCGCCGACAGCGCGGCGTCGGTGGCACGGTGGGTGACCACGACGAGCGAGGCGTCGCCGTCGCGGCCCTGCTGGCGCACGGTGTCGATGGAGACGCCGTGCTCGGCGAAGACGGACGCGACCTGGGCGAGCACGCCCGCCCGGTCGTCCACGTCCAGGCTGACGTGGTAGCGGGTGACGACCTCGTCCATCGGCTTGGCGGGCAGCTGCGTGTACAGCGAGTCACCGGGACCGGTGGCCCCGGCCAGCTTGTTGCGGCAGACCGCGACCAGGTCGCCCAGCACCGCGGAGGCGGTCGGCGAGCCGCCCGCGCCCGGGCCGTAGAACATCAGCCGGCCGGCCGCCTCGGCCTCGACGAACACCGCGTTGTACGCCTCGCGGACGGAGGCCAGCGGGTGCGACAGGGGGATCATCGCCGGGTGGACGCGCGCGGTGACGGAGCCGCCGTCGGCGGCCCGCTCGCAGATCGCGAGCAGCTTCACCACGCAGCCCATCGCCTTCGCGGAGGCGATGTCGGCGGCGGTGACCTCGGTGATGCCCTCGCGGTAGACGTCCGCCGCGGTGACCTTGGTGTGGAAGGCGATGCCGGCCAGGATCGCGGCCTTGGCGGCGGCGTCGAAGCCCTCCACGTCCGCGGTCGGGTCGGCCTCGGCGTAGCCGAGCGCGGTGGCCTCCTCCAGCGCCTCCGAGTAGCCGGCGCCGGTGGTGTCCATCTTGTCGAGGATGAAGTTGGTGGTGCCGTTGACGATGCCCAGCACCCGGTTGACCTTGTCCCCCGCGAGGGACTCGCGCAGCGGGCGGAGCAGCGGGATCGCGCCCGCCACCGCGGCCTCGTAGTACAGGTCAACTCCGGCCGCGGCGGCCGCCGCGTGCAGCTCGGTGCCGTCCTGGGCGAGCAGCGCCTTGTTGGCGCTGACCACCGAGGCACCCTGCTTGAAGGCCGACAGCAGCAGCGATTTGGAGGGCTCGATCCCGCCCACCACCTCGACCACGACGTCGATGCCGCCCCGGTTGACCAGGGCCTCGGCGTCGGTGGTGATCAGGTGCTCGGGCACCCCGGGGCGCACCCGGCCGGCCCGGCGGACCGCGATCCCGGCGAGCTCTACCGGGGCACCGATGCGAGCGGCGAGGTCGTCGGCCGTCGTCGTCATGATGCGCGCCACCTCGGAGCCCACCACACCACAACCCAGCAACGCCACCTTCAGCGGGCGCGTACGCATCATCCGACTCCGCTCTGCATTCTTCGTGCTTCGGTATTTCCGGCGGTTTTCCGGTGCCGCCGGGAACTTCGGTCCGTACCAGTCTCGGGGACTTTCCGCACGGATCTACGGTCGTTCCATGATCTGAGACGAGAATTTCGTCATCCGATATCGAGGCGCAGGAGATCCTCCTCCGTCTCGCGCCGGACGATCACCCGCGCCGCACCGTCCCTGACAGCGAGCACGGGGGGCTTGAGGGCGTGGTTGTAGTTGCTCGCCATCGAGCGGCAGTAGGCGCCGGTGGCGGGCACCGCGATCAGGTCGCCCGGGGCCAGGTCGGACGGCAGGAAGGCGTCCCGGACGACGATGTCGCCGGACTCGCAGTGCTTGCCGACGACCCGGACGAGCATCGGCTCGGCGTCGCTGGTGCGGGACACCAGGGCCACCGAGTACTCGGCGTCGTACAGCGCGGTGCGGATGTTGTCGGACATCCCGCCGTCCACGCTGACGTAGGTGCGCAGGCCCTCCAGCGGCTTGACCGTGCCGACCTCATACAGGGTGAACGCGGTCGGGCCGACGATCGCCCGGCCCGGCTCCACGCTCAGCCGGGGGGCGTCCAGGTTCGCGGCGGCGCACTCGCGGCGGACGATCTCGGCCAGGGCGGCGGCGATCTCGGCGGGCTCGCGCGGGTCGTCCTCGCTGGTGTAGGCGATGCCGAGGCCGCCGCCGAGGTCGATCTCGGGCAGTTCGACGCCGTGCTCGTCCCGGATCCCGGCCAGCAGGCCGACCACCCGGCGGGCGGCCACCTCGAAGCCGGCCATGTCGAAGATCTGCGAGCCGATGTGCGAGTGGATGCCCCGCAGTTCCAGGCTGTCGTGGCCGAGCACCCGGCGCACCGCCTCGGCGGCCGCCCCGCCGTTCAGCGAGAGGCCGAACTTCTGGTCCTCGTGCGCCGTGGCGATGAACTCGTGGGTGTGCGCCTCGACGCCGACGGTGACCCGGATCAGCACCTGCTGGCGCACGCCCTGGCGGGCGGCGATCGCGGCCAGCCGCTCGATCTCGTCGTAGGAGTCGACCACGATGTGCCCGACCCCGGTCTTCACCGCGTGTTCCAGCTCGTCGTCCGACTTGTTGTTGCCGTGCAGCGCGATCCGCTCCGGCGGCATCCCGGCGGCCAGGGCCACCGCGAGCTCGCCGGCGCTGCACACGTCGAGGTTGAGGCCCTCCTCGTGCAGCCAGCGCACGATCGCCTTGGAGAGGAAGGCCTTTCCGGCGTAGTAGACGTCCGCGTCGGTGCCGAAGGCGTCCCGCCAGGCGCGGGCCCGGGTGCGGAAGTCGTCCTCGTCCAGCACGTAGGCCGGGGTGCCGAACTCGGCCGCCAGCCGCTTGACGTCGATCCCGCCGACGGTGGCCACGCCCTCGGCGTTGCGGGCGACGGTGCGCGACCAGACCTTGGGGTCGAGCGCGTTCAGGTCGGCCGGCGGGGCCTGGTAGTGCCCCTCGGGCAGGACGTCGCCGTGGCGGGGGCCTGCGGGATGTGCGGAACGACTCATCGTTGTGCCAGTCCTTCGAGACCTATGGCGAGGGGCGGCGACGGTCCTCGTTGACCGTCAGCCGCCCCCCGCTGTGCGCTTTGGGGGTGGTGCTTACATCCGCTCGGGCGCCGTCACGCCCAGGAGCGTCAGGCCGTTGGCGAGCACCGTGCGCGTCGCCTCGACCAGCCAGAGACGGGCCCGGTGCGTGTCCGTGAGCTCTTCGTCGCCCTTGGGCAGGAACATGCAGTTCTCGTACAGGCGGTGGTACTTGGCCGCGAGCTTCTCCAGGTAGACGGCGACCCGGTGCGGCTCGCGCAGCTCGCCGGCCGCGGTGAGCACGCGCGGGAAGTCGGCGAGGTGGCCGAGTACGTCGGACTCCCACTCGGTGGCGAGCAGCTCGGGTTTGAACTGCTCGGCCGTGCCCTTGTCCACGCCCAGCTCGGCGGCCTTGCGCGCCACACCGCACATCCGGGTGTGCGCGTACTGGACGTAGAAGACCGGGTTCTCGTTGGTCTGGCTGGTCAGGATGTTGATGTCCAGCGTGATCGTCGAGTCCGTGGAGGAGCGCGCCAGGGTGTAGCGGGCGGCGTCGACGCCGATCCACTCGACCACGTCGTCGATCGTGATGATGTTGCCGGCCCGCTTGGACATGCGGACCTCTTCGCCGTCGCGAAGCATCTTCACGAACTGGCCGATCTTCACCTCGATGTTGCGGCTCATGTCGTCGCCCGCGCAGGCCGCGATGGCCTTGAGGCGGTTGACGTAGCCGTGGTGGTCGGCGCCCAGCATGTAGAGCGCGACCTCGGCGCCGCGGTCCCGCTTGGACAGGTAGTACGCGGCGTCGGCGGCGAAGTAGGTCTTGTCGCCGTCGGCCTTGATCAGGACGCGGTCCTTGTCGTCGCCGAAGTCGGTGGTGCGCAGGAAGACCGCGCCGTCCTGCTCGAAGACGTGGCCCTGCTCGCGCAGCCGGTCGATGGCCTTCTCGACGGCGCCGGAGTCGTGCAGCGTCTTCTCCGAGAACCACACGTCGAAGTGGGTGCCGAACTCGTCCATCGAGCGCTTGATCTCGGCGACCATGAGCTTGAGGCCCTCGGTGCGGAAGACCTCCAGCTGCTCGGCCTCGGGCAGGTCGAGCACGCCGGGGACGGCGTCGGTGAGCGTCTTGGCGATGTCGACGATGTACTCGCCGACGTAGCCGCCCTCGGGCACCTCGCGGCCGTTCGCGGCGGCCTGCAGGGAGGCGGCGAACTTGGTGATCTGCACACCGGCGTCGTTGAGGTAGTACTCGGTGGTGACGTCGGCGCCGGAGGCCCGCAGCACGCGCGCCAGCGAGTCGCCGACGGCCGCCCAGCGGACGCCGCCGATGTGGATCGGGCCGGTCGGGTTGGCGGAGACGAACTCCAGGTTGATCCGCAGGCCCTTGAGGGCCTCGTTGCGGCCGTAGGCCTCGCCCGCCTCGACGATGGTGCGGGCGAGCGCACCGGCGGTGGCGGTGTCCAGGGTGATGTTCAGGAAGCCCGGACCGGCGATGTCGACCTCGGCCACGCCGGTGATCCCTCGCAGGCGCTCGGCCAGGACCTCGGCAACGGCTCGCGGCGGCTTGCCGGCCGCCTTGGCGAGCTGGAGGGCCACGTTCGTCGCGTAGTCGCCGTGGTCCCGGTTCTTGGGCCGCTCGACCGTCACGTGCTCGGGCACGGCGACGGCCAGCTCGCCCGCCTCGACGGCGGAGCTCACTGCGGCCTGGATTGCCTGGGAAAGGTCTGCGGGGGTCACGACGCCAAGCGTAGGCGAGACGGGGTGCCCGCCCGCCACTCGGTTTGCCGGTTGAGACGCCCGGAGGGGCCCCGGCGCCGCCCGCCCAGGGGTGTCAGCCGCGATCCGTGCGCTCTGTTCGCTCAGGGCGGAACCCGGTGGACCGTTCCTCCGCCCGCATCAGGCGCCGGACCAGGGCCACCAGGTCGGCGGGGTCGAAGGGCTTGCCGAGGTAGCCGTCCACGCCGACCGCCTCCCCCAGGTCGAGGTCCGCCGGGGTGCAGGCGCTCACGATCGCGATCGGCAGTGCGCTGGTGTCCGGGGTCGCGCGCAGCCTGGCCGCCGTCCGCAGGCCGTCCAGCCGCGGCATCACCACGTCCAGCGTCACCACGTCGGGCTTCACCCGGCGGATGACCTCCAGGCACTCGGCGCCGTCGGCTGCGGTCACCACCTCGAAGCCTTCGAGCTCCAGGTTGACCCTGATCAGCTGGCGGATCACCTCGCTGTCGTCCACCACGAGGACCCGCCCGGACACTCCCGACACCTCACCGAGGGTATCGGCGGCCCCGCCGCCCCGTCCGGCCTTTGGGCACTTCCGCCCGCCGGGCCCCCGGGGGGCCGCGCCCGACGATCTTTCCGGAAACCCGTGCACGGACCGCCCTCGAAGCCTGGTAGTGTTCATCACGTCGGAACGCGCGAGTGACCGACAGGCCAGCAGGCCCCCGTAGCTCAGGGGATAGAGCACCGCCCTCCGGAGGCGGGTGCGTAGGTTCGAATCCTACCGGGGGCACTTCGCAGGAAGTGCAACCGAGGCCCAGATCAGTGGAGTTGATCCACGGATCTGGGCCTTCGTCATGTCCGGGCGCGGTTCGGCGCCGATCCGGGAGCGGTCGGGCGGGCCCCGCCCGGGGAACGACGCTGTTGGTGGGAGCGGGCGCGGCCCGGACGGCTCAGGAGGCGGCGGCCTCGGCCTCGTTGTAGAGCTCGGCGATGGTGTGGTCGAAGTAGGCGCTGTACGAGGTGTCGTCGGTGTCGCCGCCCTGCTGGTAGCCGCCGATGGCGCCGACCACGTCGCCGGTGGCGGTGTCGATCCACGGGCCGCCGCTGGTCCCGCCCGGGTAGGAAGGGCACTGGATGACGCGCTGGTAGGCGCTCTGCTGGGCGGTGGTGTTGGTGCAGAGGTTGGGCACCTCGGTGTCGGCCGGGTAGCCGTAGAGCCGGACGGTGGCGCCGAAGGGCTCGACGGCGCCCAGCTTGTTCCCGCCGACCACGTCCTCGACCTTGCGGCCGTTGCTGGGGGCGGTCTCCAGGATCGCGAAGTCCTCGTCCACGTCGCCGTTCTGGGTCCAGCCGGACGCGGTGTGGATCGCCGTCACCCGCCAGGTGCCGTACGGGGCGGAACCGTCCCGGTAGCCGGGGGCGAAGGTCACGCCGTCGGTGCTGGTGAGGCAGTGCGCCGCGGTCAGCAGCAGGTTGCCGGTGGCGCTGTGCAGCACGCTGGCGGTGCAGAAGTGGTTGCCGGGCCCGACCGGACCGCTGAACAGGGCGCCGACCGTGGCCGTCTCCCGGTTGTCGGCGGGAGCGGGGGCGGTCGCGCCCGGCACCACGCCGTGCGCGTCGGGGGCGGCGGGGGTGGTGGCCGACGGGCTGTCGGTGGGGGTCGGGGTGGCGCTCGGGGTCGGGGTCGCGGTGCTGCTCGGCGTGGTGTCCGCGGCCGGGGCGGGCGAGGCGGGCGCCGCCGTGGTGGCGGCCGGGGAGCCCGCCGGGGCCGCGGCCCGGGTGCGGCGGGCCTCCTTCCCGGCGGCGGAGGCGTCGGACGGGTCGAACCCGTGGGTTCCGGCCATGACCGCGGCCACCACGAGCGCGGAGAGCGCGGTGAACAGCGAAGGGGCGAGCAGACGGTGGCGGCGCGAACTCCGGCGGCGGTGCTGGCCCATGCCTGTGTCTCCTGCCGTGCTCGTTGGCGTCCGTTCGGTCCATGACTATGACGCCTCAGCCTGGAAAGGTCGTTACCGCAGGCTTGGAGCTCGATGAGAAAAGGTCACCGGGTCAGACGTGTCGTGGGCCTGTCCGGCAATTCCCGCCGGGCGCGAATTGTCGGACACGCCCCAGGAGGGTATCGAGAACGGACGCCTCCACGAAGGCGGTGTGCGTACCGGCCGAGGTGCAGGCGAAGGCCCCGGCGGCCGAACCGGCCCGGGCGCAGTCCAGCGGCGCGTGGCCGCGGAACCAGGCGTACAGGAATCCGGTGACGAAGGCGTCCCCGGCGCCGTTGGTGTCCACCACCGGGCGGCCCGGGTCGACGGCGGGCAGGTGGTGCGGCACGCCGTCCTCGCGGGTGAGCAGGTGGCAGCCCTCGGCGCCGGCGGTGGCGACCACCACGGCGGCCCGGCCCTCGGCGAGGATCGAGCGCATCACCGCCTCGTGCCGGCCGCGGCAGCCGGCCACCGAGAGGAACACCAGGTCGGAGTTGAGCGCGTAGTCGCGGTGGTGCGGGTTCTCACCGTCCCAGTCGTGCAGGTCGGTGGAGGTGGTGCGGCCGAGCCGGTGGAGGTCGGCGTACATGTCCCGGTTGACGCCGGTGATGGACAGGTGGACGTGCCGGCTGCGCTCGACGTACGGGAGGTGGAAGTCGCGCGGCAGCCGCAGGTCGGCGGGGTGGCGGCCGTCGTAGAAGGAGAACCGGCGGCCGTCCGCGTCCACCAGGTTGACCCCGCGCGGGGTGCCGTACGGGCTGGTCAGGTGCGCGAAGTGCAGGCCGTGGCGGCGGTAGGCGGCACGGACGAGGTCGCCCTGCGGGTCGTCGCCCAGGAAGTCGAGCAGGGCGGTGCGCAGGCCCAGGTGGTGGGCACCGAGGGCGACGCCGCTGCCGGTGTGGCCGACGTAGTCGCGCACCGGCTCGACGAACCGCGAGTCGCCGGGCGGGACCTCCAGCCGCTCGACCCGGACGACGGTGTCCACGCCCACCCCGCCCACCACGAGCAGGTCGAACTCCACTGACTCGGACTGCCGCACGACGGCGCCTCCTTGATCCTGGACGGTGGCCAGGAGTCAAGCAGGGGCCGGAGGTTGACTGCAAGGCCTTGCTGCAAACTTTCAGTCACCCGCCGCCGGTCGGCCCGGGCCGCTCCGTTCCCCTCCCCTCCGCGCGGCAGGGGGCGAGCAGGGCTCCCGGGCGAGGACCAGGGCTCCGGGATCCGCGACCGAGTCCCGGAGTCCTGGTCCCGCACCCTCAGAGCGCCGACAGCTCCGCGACCAGGTCGTCCAGCCCCAGCGAGCCCTGCGAGAGCGCCGCCATGTGCCAGGCCTTGAGGTCGAACTCCTCGCCGCGCGCCTCGTGCGCCGCCCGCGCAGCCGCCCGCCCGCGCAGCCAGGCGCGCTCGCCCAGCTTGTAGCCGATCGCCTGGCCGGGCATGCCCAGGTAGCGGACCAGTTCGCTGTCCAGGAAGTCGGCGGACAGTCCGCAGTAGCGGCCGAAGAAGTCCCGCGCGTGCTCCGGGGTCACCGGCTCGCCCGGCCGGTACGGGGAGTCCGCCGGGAAGTCCAGGCCGACGTGCATGCCGATGTCGACGATGACCCGCAGCGCCCGCATCATCTGGGCGTTGAGGAAGCCCAGCCGGTGGCCGGGGTCGGTGAGGTAGCCGAGCTCGTCCATCAGGCGCTCGGCGTACAGCGCCCAGCCCTCCATGTTGGCGCTCACCCCGCCGAGGCTCACCTGGTAGGTGGACAGCCGGTCGGCGACGTACACCCACTGCGCGAGCTGCAGGTGGTGGCCCGGAACGCCCTCGTGGTACCAGGTCGAGACGAGGTCCCAGACCGGGAAGCGCTCCTCGCCGAGCACCGGCAGCCAGGTCCGGCCCGGGCGGCTGAAGTCCAGCGAGGGCTGGGTGTAGTACGGCGCGGCGGCGCTGCCGGGCGGGGCGAGCCGCGACTCGACCCGGGTGACCGGCTCGGCCAGGTCGAAGTGGGTGCCCTGGAGGTCCCGGACGGCCTGGTCCATCAGGCCCTGGAGGTACTCCCGGGCGGCGTCGGCGCCCTCGATCGCCGGGCCGTCCGACTCCAGCCACTTCATCGCCGCCATCGGGCCGGCGCCCGGGCGCACCTTCTCGGCCTCGGCCTCCATCTGCGCGTACAGGTCGTGGAACTCGCTCCAGGCCCACGCGTACGCCTCGTCCAGGTCCAGGTCGGCACCCGTCCAGTAGCGCACCCAGCGGCCGTAGCGCTCCCGGCCGGCGGTGTCCGGGGTGCCCGCGGCGGCCGGGCCGTACACGTCGCGCATCCAGTCGCGCAGCGCGGCCAGCGCCTCGGCGGCGGCCACCGCGGGCCCGGACAGCTCGGCGTGCACGCCCTCCGGCGCGGCCCGGACGAACTCGCCGAACCATCCGCCGGGGGTCTCCCCCGCCAGCCACTCGCCGAACTGGCCGACCACCGTCTCCACCTGGCGCGGGCCGGACAGCAGGCCGCGCTCGATGCCCTCGGCCAGGGTCTGCCGGTACTGCTCCAACGCCTGCGGGAACCGGGCCAGTCGACGGCCGATCAGCTGCCAGTCCTCCTCGGTGGCGGTCGCCATCAGGGTGAAGGCCTCGCGGGTGTTGTGCACCGGGGAGCCCAGGTTGCGCACCGCGCGGTAGTCCTCCCCCGCTTCGTGGACGGCGAGTTCGGCGGTCAGCCGCTCGCGCAGCAGCCGGGCGCAGCGGCGCTCGGCCTCGTCCTCGGCGGTGCCGGCCCGCTCGGCCTCGTCCAGCCGGGCCAGGGTGCGGCGGGCGAGGTCGGCGATCGCCTCGGCCCCGGCCGGGGACAGGTCGGGCAGCCGGTCGTCCTCCGGGTTGAGGCCGAGGTAGACCGCGGTCAGCGGGTCGAGGTCGGCCAGGGCCTGGACGTAACCGTCGGCGATGCGGCGGGGGGTGTCGCCGCCGGAGTTGATCAGTTCTTCAGCCATCCGGACATCATCGCGTTGCCCGGGCCGATTGCAAGCCCCCGGAACCGACCGTTGACCTGCTGTGGTAGGCGATCTGACGGCCGGTGGGAGCCTGCCGGGCGGATTGCCGTGCGGCACAAACGCCCGTTCGGAAAGATCCGGTGCGCGACAGGCCCCGATCGGTCCGACGCCCATTACGCTGGGGCTCCATGGAAGCCCGCCCCACCACGGCAACCGACCCCGCCCCCGCACCGGCCGCCCCCGCACCGCGTCCGCGCCGCTCCGGTTACCGGCGGCTGCCGGTCGAACAGCGGCGCGAGCAGCTGATCGCGGTCGCCCTGGAGCTGTTCGCCTCCCGGCCGCCCGAGGAGGTCGGCCTGGACGACGTCGCCGAGGCCGCCGGCGCCTCCCGCCCCCTGGTCTACCGCTACTTCGCGGGCGGCAAGCAGCAGTTGTACGAGGCCGCGCTGCGCACCGCGGCGGACGAGCTGACCAGCCGGTTCGCCGTACCGCTGACCGGGACGCCGTCCGAGCAGCTGGCGGCCGTGCTGGACGGCTACTTCGCCTTCGTGGCCGAGCACGACGCGGGCTACTCGGCGCTGCTGCGCGGCGGTTCGGTGGTGGAGACGGCCCGGACCTCGGCGATCGTGGACGACGTCCGGCGGGCGGCGCTCAAGCGGACCCTGCGGCACCTGGGGGTGCGGGAGGCCGGGCCGCGGCTGACGCTGCTGGTGCGCTCGTGGATCGCGGTGGTCGAGGGGGCGTCGCTGAGCTGGCTGGACGAGGGGCGCGCGCTGCCGGTGGAAGGCCTGCGGGACTGGCTGGTGGACCAGTTCACGGCGATGGCGGCCGCGACGGCACTGCACGATCCGCAGACGGCGGAGGTGCTGGCGGGGCTGCTCGCGCTGGAGGATCCGCGGGCCGACCGGGCCGAGCGGCTGCGGGCGGTGCTGGAGGCCCGCTGACGGTGGCTGCGACGCGCCGGCGGCCCTCCCCCGCGCGCCGACGGGCCTCCCCGGCGCGCTGACGGCCCTCCCGACCCCCGTGCCAAGGGTCGGGGCGGCCCGGCGGCCGGGCCCGCGCCGCTACGCCCTGCCGAGCACCTGGCGCTGGCGGCCGAGGCCGTCGATCTCGATCTCGACGATGTCGCCCGGGGCGAGGAAGGGCGTGCCGGGGCGGCCCAGGGTGACCCCGGCCGGGGTACCGGTGATGATCACGTCGCCGGGCTCCAGCACCATGAACCGACTGGCGTAGCGGACGAGTTCGAGCACCGGGAAGATCATCTCCGCGGTGCTGCCGTCCTGCCGCTGTTCGCCGTTGACCCAGAGCCGCAGCGCCAGCGCCTGCGGGTCGGCCACCTCGTCGGCGGTGACCAGCCAGGGCCCGAGCGGGGTGAAGGTCTCCGCCGACTTGCCCTTGTCCCACTGGCCGCCGCGCTCGAACTGGAAGGCCCGCTCGGTGACGTCGTTGGCGATCGTGTAGCCGGCGACCACCCCGGCGGCCTCGGCGTGCGAGTCCAGGTAGCGGGCGGTGCGGCCGATCACGATCGCCAGCTCGGCCTCGTAGTCGGTCTTCTCGCCGCCACGCGGCACCAGCACCTCGTCGTACGGGCCGACCACGGTGGAGCTCGGCTTGAGGAAGATCACGGGCTCGGCCGGGATCGCGGCCCCGGCCTCGGCCGCGTGGTCGCGGTAGTTGAGCCCGATGCCGACCACCTTGCCCGGCCGGGCCACCGGCGCACCCACCCGCAGGCCGTCCAGGTCCACCACCGGCAGCACGCCGGCCGCCACCTCGCGCGCCAGCGCGGCGGTGTCCAGCCCGGACAGGAAGGCCCCGTCGAGGTCGCGGGCCCGCCCGGAGAGGTCGTACGCGGTGCCGTCCTCGCCCAGCACGACCGGGCGCTCGGCACCCGGGGGTCCGACGCGGAGGAGCTTCATCGATCCGTCACCAGCCTTTCGTCGCAGCTCACCGGGGCGGCACGGACACCGCTCCCGAGTCTGGCAACGAGGTATATCAACGGCCCGGCGGGTGGACCAGACCGTTCCGATGGGCGGATTCCCATCAAATCGCACAGTGGCCCGGGGCCCCGAATCGGCGGCCCGTACGGTTGACACCCGCGTCGGCAGGGCCGGTCCGCCGGGAGCGAAGTCCGCACGCCCAGGGCGAACGCCCGTGTGCCGGGGCGCCGAGGCGCGCATGATCGGGAGCATGGAGATCACCCGGGTACGCGACGAATTGCACATGATCACCCTGGAGTTCGGCACCGCCTACCTCTGGCGGGACGACCACGGACCGACCCTGATCGACACCGGCGTCGCCGGATCGGCGGACGCGATCGAGCAGGCCGTCCGCAGCATCGGCCTGGAACCGCGGACGGTGCGCCGGATCGTGCTCACCCACCACCACGAGGACCACACCGGCTCCGCCGCCGAACTGGCGCGCCGCTGGAGCGCGGAGGTGGTGGCGCACCGGCTGGAGGCTCCGGTGATCCGGCGCGAGCAGCCGGCGGCGCCGCCCGTGCTCAGCCCCTTCGAGCAGCAGCTCTGGGACGGCCTGCCGCCGATCCCGCCCGCCGACCCCTGCCCGGTGCACCGCGAGGTCGAGGAGGGGGACGTCCTGGAGATCGGCGGCGGCGCGGTGGTCCTGCACGTCCCCGGCCACACCGACGGCAGCATCGCGCTGCACCTGCCCGGGCCCGGGGTGCTCTTCACCGGGGACGTCGTGTCCAACGTCCAGGGGCAGACCCGGCCCGGGGTGTTCCACACCGACCCGACCCGGGCCCTCGCCGCCTTCCACCGGCTGGCCGCGCTTCCGGTGGAGACGGCGGTCTTCGGGCACGGCGACCCGATCGCCGCGGGCGCCTCAGCCGCGCTGCGCGCCGCCGCCGGCGCCGCCCCGGCCGCCGTCGGGGCCGCCACTGCCACCACTGCCACCGCCGAGCAGCACCCGGGCGCTTAGCGTCGCCCGCGCCGGGCCCGGGCCGAGCCGGTCGGCCTCCCGCCGCCAGTGCGCGAGGTCGCGCCGCAGGTCGGCCCGGGCCTCCCCGGCCGTACCGGGCTCCCCGGTCAACGCCTCCAGCAGCGCCACGGCGGTTCCGCGACTTCCGTCCCGGGCCAGCCAGAGGGCCAGGTCGTGGCAGGTGCGCAGGGTGCGCAGGTCACCCGGTCCGCAGATCCGGGCGAAGTCGGGGACCAGCTGCGCCAGGATCTCCACGGCCTGCCCGGGCCGGCCCCCGGCGCCGTGCTGCCAGGCCAGGTCGGCCCGGCGACGCAGCTGCTCCGGGCTGGGGTCGTCCGGCCGCAGCATCCCGGGCCGGATCCGGCGCAGCCGCTCCAGCACCTCCCCGGCGTCGGCCGGCCGGTCCGCGGGCCGCTTGGCGAGCAGCTGGGCGACCAGCTCGGCCAGCTCCGGGTCCCTGCCGCGCACCCGGGGCGGGATCTCCTCCATGTGCTTGTGCATGTACTCGTACGGCGAGTCCGCGCGGAACGGCCGTCGGCCGGTGCTGACCTCGTACAGCATCACGCCGAAGGCGTAGAGGTCGGTCCGGCCGTCGACGGTGCCGCCGGACCAGCACTCGGGCGCCAGGTACGGGACGGTGCCGACCACGCTTCCGGTCGAGGTGAGCCCGGTGGACTGGGTGAGCAGCCGGGCGATGCCGAAGTCCAGCACCTTGGCGCGGTCCCCGCTGTCCGCGATCATCACGTTCTCGGGCTTGATGTCCCGGTGCACGACCCCGCTGCGGTGCGCGGCGTCCAGCGCCTCGCAGACCTGCGCCATCCAGACCAGAGCCCGCCCGTGGTCCGGCAGGCCGGCCTTGAGGACCGCGGACAGCGGACGGCCGCGGACCAGCTCCATCACCAGGTAGTGGATGTCCCCCGTGGCGTCGGCGACCCGGCCGTAGTCGTGCACCGTGACGATGTGCGGATTGGACAGGTTGCCGGCCAGCTTGGCCTCGCGGACGAACCGCCCGACCGCCTCCCGGTCGGTGGCGTGCTCGGCCAGCAGCAGCTTCACCGCCACCGGCCGGTCCAGCACGGTGTCGATCGCCCGCCAGACCACGCCGAAGCCGCCCCTGCCCAGCCACTCGTCCAGCCGGAAGCGACCGCCGAGCACCTCGCCCTTGTGCATGCCGTCCCCCAACTCGACCGGGCCCGAACGGCGTTCGCCGCCGGAGGGTCGGGGGCCACCATAGCGGCGGGCGGGGACGAACGGGTGAACGAAACCTACGGCTTCGGCTTCGGGAGGCCGACCGGGTTGATCTCGGAGGTCTGCACCGCCTCGCTCTCCAGGCCCCAGCGCTTGAGCACCTGCCCGTACGTCCCGTTCCTGATCACCTCGTTGAGCGCCTCGTTGAGCGCCTTGACCAGCCCGTTGTCCTTGTGGGTGGTCGCCGCGATCTTGCCGAGGACGTCCGCTCCGCCGCCCGAGTAGGTGCCGACCACCTCGGTCCCGCCGGTCTGCACGGCGTGGAAGGCCAGGCTGGGGTTGGGGCCGGTGTAGACGTCGATCCGGCCGGAGGAGAGCGCCAGGTAGTACTCGGTGCCGGAGAAGTACTTGATGTCGATCGGCTTGAGGCCGTTGCGGACGTCCTCCTCGCTCCAGGCGATCAGCAGCTTCTCCTGGTTGGTGCCGGTGGCGACGCCGACCGACCGGCCGGCCAGGTCCTTGGCGCCGGTGACCTTGATCCCGCTGCCCTTCTTCGCCTCGAAACCGAGGACGTCCAGCCGGTAGGTGGCGAAGTCGTACTTCTCCTTGCGCTCCTCGGTGACGGTGATGTTGGACAGGCCGGCGTCGTACTTGCCGCTGTCCAGGCCGACGAAGATGTTCTCCCAGGAGACCGGGTTGAACTCGACCTTGAGGCCGAGCACGTTGCCGATCAGCGAGGCGATGTCCGGCTCGACGCCGATGATGGTCCTGTCGTCGTTGGCGTAGAAGTCCAGCGGCGGGGTGGTGCCGATGGAGTCGACGACCTTCAGCGTGCCTCTCTTCCTGATCTCCTCCGGCACCAGCGCGGCGATCGCGTCGACCTCGGGGGTGGTCACCCGGTTCTGCTCGGGCGACAGGTTCACCACGGTGCCGTTGGGCGCGGTGCTGCCCTTGGCCGGGGCGAGTCCCGCCGAGGCGCCCGTGGCCCCGCTGCCGCAGCCGGCCAGGACGAGGGCGGCGGCGAGCGCGCCGGCGGCGGTCACGGGGGCGCGACGGGGTAGGGACATGGCGGAACTCCTGCTCGGTGAGGGGGGGTTGGGGTTCGGGGAACCAGGGCGTGCCGGGGAAGATCCGCCGGACAGGCCTCGGCTAGAGGACCTTGGCCAGGAAGGCCCGGGTGCGCTCGTGCTGGGGGCGGTCGAGGACCTCGGCGGGCGGGCCCTGCTCGACCACCACGCCGCCGTCCATGAAGACCACGGTGTCGGCGACCTCGCGGGCGAAGCCGATCTCGTGGGTGACCACGATCATCGTGGTGCCGCTGCGGGCGAGGTCCTTGATGGCGTCCAGCACCTCGCCGACCAGCTCGGGGTCGAGCGCCGAGGTGGGCTCGTCGAACAGCAGCACCTTGGGCTCCAGGGCCAGCGCCCGGGCGATCGCCACCCGCTGCTGCTGCCCGCCGGACAGCTGCCGGGGGTAGGCGGCGGCCTTGTCGGCCAGCCCGACCCGCTCCAGCAGGGCCAGCGCCGTCGCCCTGGCCTCGGCGCGGGGCCGGCCGAGGGCGGCGATCGGCGCCTCGACCAGGTTCTCCAGCACGGTCAGGTGCGGGAAGAGGTTGAAGTTCTGGAACACGAAGCCGATGCCGGTGCGCTGGCGCAGCACCTCGCGCTCCTTGAGCTCGTACAGCCGGTCGCCGGAGCGCCGGTAGCCGATCAGCTCACCGTCGATGGCGACGTAGCCGCGGTCGAGCTTCTCCAGGTGGTTGATCGCCCGCAGCAGGGTGGACTTGCCGGAGCCGGACGGGCCCAGCACCACGGTGACCGAGCCGGCCGGGACGTCCAGGTCGACCCCGCGCAGCACGTCCAGCTGGCCGAAGCTCTTGTGCAGGCCGCGGACCTGCACCATCGGTGCGGTCCGCGGCTCGTCGGTGCTCTGCGGCCCGGTGAGTGTCGTCACGAGGTCCCTCCGGAGGTACGGGCAGGCAGGCTCCGTGCGAAGGCCCGGAGCCGCTGCAGCGGGGTGGGCGGCGGGGTGCGCCGGGCGCCGCGGGAGAAGTAGCGCTCGACGTAGTACTGGCCGATCGACAGCACCGTGGTCAGCACCACGTACCAGACCGTGGCCACCATCAGCAGCGGCACCACCCGGCCGGTCCGGCCGTAGATCACCTGGGCCTGGTAGAAGAGCTCGCCGATGGCCATCACGTAGACCACCGAGGTGCCCTTGAGCAGCGAGATCACCTCGTTGGCGGCGGCCGGCAGGATGCTCCGCATCGCCTGCGGCAGCACGATCCGCCAGGCCTGCCGCCCGCGCGGGATGCCCAGTGCGGCGGCGGCCTCGCGCTGGCCGGCGTCCACGGCGATGACGCCGCCGCGGATGATCTCGGCGGCGAACGCGGCCTGGTGCAGCCCGAGGCCGAGCACCGCGGCGCCGAGCGCGCCCAGCACCCCGACCGTCTCGAACTCGCCGAAGGTCGGGCCGAACGGGATGCCGAAGCCGAATCGCTTGTAGAGGTAGGAGAGGTTGAACCAGAACACCAGCTGGACGATCAGCGGGATCGAGCGGAACACCCAGACGTACGCCCAGGCGAGGGTCCGCAGGATCGCGCTGCGGGAGAGCCGCATCGCGGCCACCACGGCGCCGAGCGCGAAGCCCAGCACGGTGCCGTACGCGGTGAGTTCGAGGGTGCGGCCGATCGCCTGGAGGATGGTGTCGGCGGTGAAGTAGAGCCGGAAGGTGGCCCAGTCCCAGGCGGGGTTGGTGGCCAGGCCGTGGATGAACTGGACCAGGACGACGAGGGCGGCGATCCCGGCCGCCCAGCGCCACGGGTGCCGGGCGCGGACGGTCCGCAGTCCGTCCAGTTCCCCGGGGTCGAGGCCGGCGGCGGTGCCGGGGCTGCCGGCCGGTCTCGCCGGGGCCGGCGGTGCTTGCGTGCTGACGGTCATCGGAGGACTCCTTCGACGGGCCCGACGCTCACGGGTGCTCGGGCGGACTGATCTGCGACTCCTTGATCGCCGAGTCGGCGAGCCCCCACTTCCGGAGGATCCGCTCGTACGTCCCGTCCCTGATCAGCTGGTTGACCGCCGCCTGGAAGGCCGGGGTGAGCGGAGAGCCCTTCTTGAAGGCGAAGCCGACGTCCAGCCGGTGGAACTCGTTGAGGAAGCGCACCCCCGCGGCCTCCTGCGAGGCCTGGTGGCGCAGTCCGTTGATGGTGGACATCTCGACGTCCACCCGGCCCTGCTGGAGGCTGGTCAGCAGGGCGCCGCCCTCGCTGAACGCCTTGACCTCGTACGGCTTCTTCCCGGCGTCGGCGCAGACGCCCTTCCTGCCGTTGAGGGTGGTCTCGAAGGTGGTGCCCGCGCCGGTGCCGATGGTCAGCCCGCAGAGCTGGGCCAGGTCGGTGACCGGCTGGATCGTCGTGTTGTCCTTCTTCACCGCGAAGCCCTGGCCGTCGTCGATGTAGGTGACGAAGTCGACGGTCTTCAGCCGGGCGGTGGTGACACCGAAGTTGCCGGTGCCGACGTCGTACTTGCCGCTGCCCAGGGCGGGCAGGATGGTCTCGAAGGCGGCGTCCTCGCGCTGCACGGTCAGGCCGAGCAGCTTGGCGACGGCATCGGTGAAGTCGATGTCCACCCCGACCGGCTTCTTCTTCGCCTGGTCGGCGTAGAAGGCGCTGGGCGGGGCGCCGACGGACGAACCGAACTTCAGCACACCGGACTCGCGAACCTCCTCGGGGAGCAGCGCGGCCGCCGTCCCGGACCGGCCCAGACCCGAGACGACGTCCTCGGTGGCGGTGGCGGCGGGCCCGCTCGCCCCGGCCGCGCCCGCGATCTTCGGGTCCGAGCCGCACGCGGCCAGCGCCAGGACCGGCAGCAGGGCGGTGGCCGCGAGGAGGCGGCGGCGGGCGGTGGTGGTTCTCACGGGGGGCCTTTCAGTGGAGGGGGAGCAGGGCACGCCCTGGCACCGGCAGGGGCTTCTCGAAGGGGAGCGGGCCGATGGTCAGGGGATCGGCGGTGACGTCGAACAGCGGGGTGTAGCCGGCGGCCAGGTAGAGGCCCTTGGCCTCGGGCTGGCGGGGGCCGGTGGTGAGGAAGATCCGGCGGTAGCCGGCGGCCGCGGCGGTGCGCTCCAGTTCGGCCAGCACCCGGCGGGCGAGACCGCGGCGGCGGTGCGCGGAGTGCGTCCACATCCGCTTCACCTCGGCGGTGTGCGCGTCGTGGCGCATGTACGCGCCGCCGGCCACCGGTTCGCCCTCCTCCAGCAGGAGCAGCAACGCGCCGTGCGGCGCGGCGAAGGCCTCGGCCGGGTAGCGGGTCATCTCCTGGCGGGCGCCGGGCCCGTAGCGGCTGACGTACTCGTGGGTGAGCTCGCGCAGCAGCGGTTCGACCAGCGGGTCGTCGAGGGCGACCCGGCGGAACCCGGCAGCCGGCACGGGGTTCACGCCTGCACCGCGATCAGCTGGTGCCGGTCCCGCTCGGCCCGCTCGGCCGCCTTGGCGGCGTCCCGCTTGGCGACCTCCTCGCGGACGATCGGGATGACGTAGCGGCCGAAGTCGATCGCGTCGCCCAGCAGGTCGTAGCCGCGGGCGGAGAGGATGTCCACGCCGAGGTCGTAGTAGTCCAGCAGCGCCTGGGCGACCGTCTCCGGGGTGCCGACCAGCGCGTTGGAGTTGCCCGCCCCGCCGGTGGCCGCGGCGGTCGGGGTCCACAGCGCACGGTCGTAGCGCTCGCCGGCCTCGGCGATCTCGATCAGCCGCTGGGAGCCGACGTTCTCGGGCGTGGACGTCACCGGGCGGCGCCGGGTAGCGAGTTGCCCGCTCTCCCGGCGGGACCGGATGGTGGCCACCGTGCGGTGCGCCTTCTCCCAGGCCAGCTCCTCGGTCGGCGCGATGATCGGCCGGAACGCCACCTGGATGCGCGGCAGGTCGGTCCGCCCGGCGGCCCGCGCCGCCTCCTTCACCCGCTCGATCTGCTCGGCGGTGCGGGCCAGCGGTTCGCCCCACAGGCAGTAGATGTCGGCCTCCGCGCCGCCGGCCGCGTAGGCGGCGTCCGAGGAGCCGCCGAAGGAGACCGCCGGGCGCGGCTGCTGGACGGGGAAGACGTCGGAGACGAAGTCGTTGAAGCGGTAGTGCGGCCCCTCGTGGTCGAAGGGCTCCCGGCTGGTCCAGGCCTTCTTCACGATGCCGATGTACTCGCGGGTGCGCTCGTAGCGCTGGTCCTTGGTGAGGAAGTCGCCCTCGCGCTGCTGCTCGTGGTCGGTGCCGCCGGTGATGAAGTGGACGGTCAGCCGGCCGTCGCTGATCCGGTCGAGGGTGGCGAAGGTCTTGGCGGCGAAGGTCGGGTAGGAGACGTTGGGCCGGTGCGCGAGCAGGATCTGCAGCCTGTCGAGGTGCGAGGCGAGGAAGGCGGCCGCGGCGGCGGGCTCCGGGGAGCCGGAGCCGTACGCGAAGAGCACCCGGTCCCAGCCGTGGTCCTCGTGCGCCCGGGCCAGCCGCAGGGTGTAGTCGCGGTCGAAGGCGGCGGTGGTGCGCGGGTGTGTCTCCGAACCGTCGGCGGTGGCGGCGATGCCGAGGAATTCGACGGGCATGGCGGAACCTTTCGGGGTGGGCCGGGGCCGGCGGGCTGCGGGCGGGCGTGCAGCAGGAGGCGGCCGCGGCGGCGGGCGGCCGTCGGGCACGGGGCGGTACGGACGCGGGGCGGTACGGGCACGAGGGAGGCGAGTGCCGGAGGGCAGTGCGAAGTCGGCGCTGGCAGCGAATCCCTGACGCATCATTCAGAAGCGATGCCGGGTCGTGGCGGGGCACACCGAGGGAGGACTCCCCGCTGGGAGGTCAGGCCGGACGGGCGGCCCGCTGCCGGGTCAGCCGCGACACGCCGCGGACCACACCCGACCGAAGTCGATGTGGTCGCGGGTGACCAGGGGCTGCTCGGCGTACATGGCCTCAAGTTGAGCAGTCGGCCGAGCGGTACGTCAACCGTGCATCGTTGCCGCACTGTTGCGATCTCCTGTCACTTTTCCGACGCGCCGCGACCGGCCCCGATCGCCCCCGGCAGCACCCCGGTCTCTCCCTTGACAGTCGCCGATCGCGCATGCGTACGATCGAGGCGGAGTGCAGTGCATCGCACCGGCCGCGTTGAGGGACGCGGACCGGCGCCCGAGGGCCCGTACGTGATCACCCCCGTACCTCTCCCCCCCGCCCGCACTCCGCCCAGGAGCCGCCGCCATGGCCACCCCGCAGGACGTCCTGCCCGCCCCAGCCCTCGGCAGGACCCCACCGCCGACCCCGGCCCCAGAGGCCCGGATCGTCGCCCGCCGCAAGCCCGCCCAGTGGGTCGCCGCGGCCGTCGCCCTGCTGCTGGCCGCGATGGCGGTCAGCTCGGTGATCCGCAACAAGGCCTTCCAGTGGGGCGTGGTCGCCGACTGGTTCACCGCCCGGTCCGTCCTCGACGGCCTGACCCTGACCCTGTGGCTGACGGCCGTCACCCTCGCCCTCGGCTTCGTGTTCGGCACCGTCCTCGCCACCATGCGGCTGTCTGCCAACCCGGTGCTGCGCACGCTCGGCTGGGGCTACATCTGGATCTTCCGCTCCACCCCGCCACTGGTGCAGCTGCTCTTCTTCTTCAACATCGGCGCGCTCTACCCGACCCTCGGCCTCGGCATCCCCTTCGGCCCCGAGTTCGTCACGGTGAAGACCGTCAACCTGATCGGCCCCACCCTGACCGCCGTCATCGGGCTCACCCTGCTGGAGACCGCGTACGCCGCCGAGGTCATCCGCGGCGGCATCCTCTCCGTCGACCGCGGCCAGCTGGAGGCGGCCGCCGCGCTCGGGCTCGGCCGGTGGCGGGTGCTTCGCCGGATCGTGGTGCCGCAGGCGATGCGCGCGATCGTGCCGACCGCCGGGAACATGCTGATCGGCGCGCTCAAGGGCACCAGCATCGTCAGCGTGCTGGCCGTCTCCGACCTGCTCTACTCGGTGCAACTGGTCTACCTGCAGTCCTACCAGGTCGTTCCGATGCTGATGGTCGCCACCCTCTGGTACCTGGTGGTCACCACCGTGCTGTCCGTCGGCCAGTACTACGTCGAGCGCCACTTCGCCAGGGGCGCCACCCGGGACGGCCTGCCGCCCACCCCGCTGCAGCGCGCCCGGGCGGCCCTGGTCAAGGCGGTGCGGGCATGAGGACGCTCGTGATCGTCGGCGCCGGCCCGCGCGGCACCGGACTGCTGGAGCGGATCGCCGCCAACGCCGCCGAACTGCTCCCCGCCGACCGGCCGTTGGAGATCCACCTGGTCGACCCCCACCCGCCCGGCGGGGGCCGGATCTGGCGCCACGACCAGTCCCCGCTCCTGCGGATGAACTCGATGGCCGAGGACGTCACCATGTTCACCGACGAGCTCGCCACCATCGACGGACCGGTCCGCCCCGGCCCCTCGCTGGCCGAATGGGCCCGGCGCCAGGAGGAGTTCACGCCCTACCGGGAGGTCGCCGACCCGGCCGTGCGGGCCGAGCTGCGCGACCTCGCCCCCACCGACTTCCCCACCCGGCGCGCCCAGAGCGCCTACCTGGACTGGGTGTTCCGCCGCACCCTCGCCGACCTGCCGGCGCACGTCACCGTCACCGTCCACCGGGACACCGTGCGGCGGATCGACGGACCGGCCGACGGCCCGCAGACCGTGCACCTCCGCGACACCGAGCTCACCGCCGACCACGTCGCCCTCACCCTCGGCCACCTCGACTCCGCCCCGCACCCCCGGCACGCGGCCGACGCCGCGTTCGCCGCCCGGCACGGCCGCTTCCACCTCCCGCCCGCCTACTCCGCCGACGTCGAGGCCGAGTTGGCCCGGATCGCCCCCGGCGAACAGGTGGTGCTGCGCGGCCTCGGCCTGGCCGCCGTCGACCTGGTCGCGATGCTCACCGAGGGGCGCGGCGGCCGCTTCGAGCCCACCGGCGACGGGCCCGCCCTGCGCTACCGCCCGTCCGGCCGCGAACCGGTGCTGCACCTCGGCTCCCGGCGCGGCGTCCCGTACCACTCCAAGACCGACTACCGGCTCCAGGGGCCGCCCGCCCCACTCCCCCGCTACTTCGACGCGGCCGCCGTGGACTCGCTGCTCGCGACCGGCGGACCGCTCGAACTACGGCGCGACGCGTGGCCGTTGATGGCCAAGGAGATCGCCTTCGGGCACTACCACGAACTGTTCCACGCCCACCCCGAACGCACCGCGCTGCCCTGGCCGGAGTTCCTGGCCCGCTACGACCGGCACGGCTGGTACTCCCCCGAACTCGCCGCCCTGGTCGCCGAGGCCGTCCCCGACCCGGCCGACCGGATCGACTTCGAGCGGCTGGACCAACCGCTGGCCGGGGTCGAACTCGGCTCCGCCGAGGAGCTCCAGGCCCACCTGCGCGAGTACGTCACCGCCGACGCCGACCGCTGCGCCGACCCGGCCCACAGCGCCGACCTGGGCGCCTTCCTCGCCCTGCTCTCGCTGTTCGGCCAGCTCCCCCGGCTGGTCGCCGCCGGCCGGCTCACCGCCCGCTCGGTCGCCGAGGAGGTCGACGAGTGGTTCTTCGGCTACTTCAGCTTCCTCGCCTCCGGCCCGCCCGGCTTCCGGCTGCGCCAGCTCCTCGCGCTCTCCGAGGCCGGGGTGGTGCGCTTCCTCGGCGCGGGCGTACGGGTCGAGCGGGACGAGAGGACCGGCACCTGGCGGGCCTCGGGCACCACCGTGCCCGGCCACGCCGTGACCGCCACCGCGCTGGTCGAGGCCTACCTGCCCAAGCACGCGCTGGCCCGCACCCTCGACCCGGTGCTGGGCGAACTGCACCGCGCCGGACGGGTGGTCGAGGAGGTGGTGAGCGACCCGGAGCACACCCACCGCTCCGGCCTGGTCACCATCGACCCCGCCGACAGCCGGCTGATCGACCCCGCCCTCGGCGGCTCCCCGCACCCGCGCCGCACCGCGCTCGGCCCGCACACCAGCCTGCGCTCGGCCGCCGCCTTCGCCCGCCCCCGCACCAACGCCCCGGCCTTCCGCCAGAACGACGCCGCCGCCCGCGCACTGCTACGGGCCCTGGCGGCCCTCCCGGCGGCGGCACTGGTGGCCTGACCGGCCCGGCCGGGCGGGCTACGGCCCGAGGACGTCCGCCGGCAGGCCCTCGTCGGGGGCGATGGGCGGCTCCGGGACGGGCTCGCCGGCCGGCCTCATCCGGCGGACCAGCCGCAGCGCCCGCCCGCGGACGCTCACGGACGCTCACGGACGCTCACGAACGCTCGTGGACGCTCAGGGGCCGAAGATCTCCTCCACCAGGTCCTCGTCCGAGACGTGGTCCGGCGCCTCGAAGACCACGTCGGCGACGCCCTTCAGGCCGAGCCCCCGCTCCAGCGCCTCGACGCAGGCCCGGGCCTCCTGGTCGGTGGCGAAGTCCCACACCCGCAGGCGCCGGACCAGCACCAGCAGTTCCATCCGGCTGATCCTCGGGGCCCGGCGCCGACTCGCGCCGCTCCTGCGGCCGGCCTGGGCGAGCCGCTGCTGGTAACCGGCCAGGTCCTGCCAGGCCTGGACGGTGCTCGGGTGGTGCTCACCGAGCGTCCGGGCGAGGTCGGGCAGCAGCCCGTGCAACAGCATCACCGCGGCCTGGAGGTCGCCCCGGTTGGCCTGGTGGACGGCGAGGTCGTGCCGGGCCTTCAGGACCCGGCCGTCCTGCGGGCCCCAGGCGGCGTGCAGGTCCGGCAGCAGCTCGTTCAGCAGCCGGATCGCGGTGACGGCCGAGCCGCTCTCGCCGATGCACCACACCAGGTGGTAGCGGGCTCCCAGGGTGTCCGGGTCGGCCGGCCCGAGCGCCGGGCGCATGTCGTCCACGAGGGTGGACAGCAACCGGATCGCGCCGTCCAGGTCCCCGGCCCGGCTGAGGTACCAGGCGAAGTCCCGCCAGGTGCACAGGGTGTCCCGGTCGGTCGCACCGAGCGCGGTGACGCACTCCTGGGCGACGGCCTGCAGCAGGATCGCCGACTCGCCCGCCGTCGCCGCCCGGTAGGCGGCCGACCGGCGCTCGCGCAGCCCGGCCCGTACCGCGTCCTCGGGCGACGCGGCGGCCACCACCGGCGGAGTGGTCAGCGGGGACAGCACCGGCGGGAGTGTGGGCGCGGCCGGCGGAACCACGGGAGGCGCGGGAACCACGGGAGGCGCGGGGGGTACGGGCGGCGGCGACACCGGGGCGGGCGGCACCGCCGGGCTCACCGGCCCCACCGGCACGGCCTCCACCGGGCCCGGGCTCACCGGCCCCACCGGCACGGCGGCCGGAGCAGCCGCCGCGCCCGACCCACCGCCCGACCACCCGGCCAGCTCCGCGAGCCGCCGCTCGACCGTACGGGCATCGGCCGGCCGCTCCTGCGGGTCCTTCGCCAGCAGCTCCGCGACCAGCCCCGCCACCTGCGGCGGCAGCCCGAACTGCGCCGGGTCCAGCGCGGGCGGCGGCTCGTTGAGGTGCTGGTACATCAGAACGGGCGTCGAGTCCCCGCCGAACGGCCGTGCCCCCGTGAAGAGTTCGACGAGCACGCAGCCCAGTGCGTACAGGTCGGCCCGCCCGTCCACCCGGCCGCCGGTCCAGCGCTCCGGCGCCATGTACGCCGGGCTGCCGACGATCGTGCCGGTGGTGGTCAGCCCGCCCGCGCCGACGTCCAGCTGGGCGATGCCGAAGTCCAGCACCTTGAGGTGCCCGGTGTCGGTGATCATCACGTTGTCCGGCTTGATGTCCCGGTGCACCATGCCCGCGTCGTGCGCCGCCGCCAGGGCCCCGCAGATCTGCCGCCCCCAGCGCAGGCTGAGCGCGGGCTCGGGCGGTCCGTCCCGCAGCACCTCGGTCAGGGTGCGGCCGGTGAGCAGCTCCATGACCAGGAAGGTGACCTCCTGGCCGGCCGCCTCGCTCTGCCCGAGGTCGTGCACGGTGACGATGTGCGGGTGCGACAGGTTCCCGGCCGCGCAGGCCTCCCGGACGAAGCGCAGCGCCGCCTTCGCGTGGTCGCCGCCGTGGTGCCCGATCACCTTGACGGCCACCGGCCGCTGCATCCGGGCGTCCTGGGCCCGCCAGACCACCCCGAACCCGCCCTGTCCGAGCTTCTCCTGCAGCTCGTACCGGCCGTCGAGGACGTCACCGACTCGCACGCGCCCCTCCCCCTCCCGTTGTGACGCCAGACTCTACCGACGGCCCTGCCCCCGCGACGGGCCAGGTGGAAGGATGGGCGGACGGCCCCCGCGAAGGTGCGGCGGCCCGCACCGACAACGCCCGAGGAGCGCAGTCATGGCCAAGCAGGCCCCGCAGAGCGACCCGGCGCAGGACGCCCCCGAGGTCTCCGCGCCCCAGCACGCGGCCGCCGGCCTGCCCGCCGTCGGCCACAGCCTGCGGATGGCCGCCGAGCAGATGGGCGCCCGCCGCACCCTCACCACCCTGCTCAAGGTCAACCAGCCGAACGGCTTCGACTGCCCCGGCTGCGCCTGGCCGGAGCCGGACAGGACGCACACCGCCGAGTTCTGCGAGAACGGCGCCAAGGCCGTCGCCGAGGAGGCCACCGAGCGCCGGATCCGGGCCGAGTTCTTCGCCGCCCACCCGGTCGCCGACCTGGCCGAGCGCTCCGGCTACTGGCTGGGCCAGCAGGGCCGGCTCACCCAGCCGATGCTGCTCGACGAGGGTGCCACCCACTACACCCCGGTCTCCTGGGACGACGCCTTCGCGCTGATCGCCGAGGAGCTGCGGGCCCTGGACACCCCGGACGGCGCCGCCTTCTACACCTCCGGCCGCACCGGCAACGAGGCCGCGTTCGCGTACCAGCTGTTCGCCCGCCGGCTCGGCACCAACAACCTGCCGGACTGCTCCAACATGTGCCACGAGTCGTCCGGTTCGGCGCTCACCGAGACCCTCGGCGTCGGCAAGGGCAGCGTCAGCCTCAAGGACCTCTACCAGGCCGACCTGATCATCGTGGCCGGCCAGAACCCGGGCACCAACCACCCCCGGATGCTCTCCGCCCTGGAGCGCGCCAAGCGGGCCGGCGCCACCGTCGTCAGCGTCAACCCGCTGCCGGAGGCCGGCCTGGAGCGGTTCAAGAACCCGCAGAACGCGCGCGGCCTGGTCGGCCGGGGCACCAAGCTGACCGACCTCTTCCTGCAGATCCGCCTCGGCGGGGACCTCGCCCTGTTCCGCGCACTCAACCGGATCATCCTGGAGGAGGGCGGCGTCGACCACGCCTTCGTCGCCGAGCACTGCCACGGCTTCGAGGAGTTCGAGGCGCAGGCCCGCAAGACCGAGCGGGCGGACGTGCTCGCCGCGACCGGCCTGCCCTGGGAGCAGATCGAGGAACTCGCCCGTCTGGTGCTTTCCTCCGACAAGATCATCGTCTGCTGGGCGATGGGCCTCACCCAGCACAAGCACTCCGTGCCGACCATCCGCGAGGTGGTCAACTTCCTCCTGCTGCGCGGCAACGTCGGCCGCCCCGGCGCCGGGGTCTGCCCGGTGCGCGGGCACAGCAACGTCCAGGGCGACCGCACCATGGGCATCTTCGAGCGGCCGTCGACGGCCTTCCTCGACGCCCTGGGCAAGGAGTTCGACTTCGAGCCGCCGCGCGAGCACGGCCACGACGCGGTGGACACCATCCGCGCGATGCGCGACGGCAGGGTCCGGGTTTTCTTCGCGATGGGCGGCAACTTCGTCGCGGCCACCCCGGACACCGACGTCACCGAGGCCGCGATGCGGCGATGCCGGCTGACCGTCCACGTCTCCACCAAGCTCAACCGCTCGCACGTGGTCACCGGCGCCCGTGCCCTGATCCTGCCCACCCTCGGCCGCACCGACCGGGACGTCACCCCCTCCGGCGCCCAGTTCGTCAGCGTCGAGGACTCGATGGGCCAGGTCCACGCCTCCCGCGGCGGCCTGCGCCCGCCCGCGCCCGGCCTGCTCTCCGAGACCGCGATCGTCTGCCGCCTCGCCCGCGCCGTCCTCGGTCCGCAGGACACCGTGCCGTGGGAGGACTTCGCGCGCGACTACGACACCCTGCGGGAGCGGATCGCCCGGGTCGTGCCCGGCTTCGAGGGCTACAACGAGAAGGTCCGCCGTCCCGGCGGCTTCACCCTCCCGCACGGTCCCCGCGACTCGCGCACCTTCCCCACCGCCACCGGCATGGCCAACTTCACGGTCAACGAGCTCACCGCCCCCGAAGTCCCGCCGGGCCGCCTGCTGCTGCAGACCCTGCGCTCCCACGACCAGTACAACACCACGATCTACGGCCTCGACGACCGCTACCGCGGCATCAAGGGCGGCCGCCGCGTGGTTCTGGTCAACCCGGCCGACGCCGCCGAACTCGACCTCCCCGAGGGCCGGTACGTCGACCTGGTCAGCGAGTGGACGGACGGCACCGAACGCCGCGCCCCGCACTTCCGGGTCGTCCACTACCCCGTCGCCCGCGGCGGCGCCGCGGCGTACTACCCGGAGACCAACGTCCTGGTCCCCCTCGACTCCACCGCCGACATCAGCAACACCCCCACCTCCAAGGCCGTCGTCATCCGCTTCGAGCCCGACTCGGCCCCGGCCGGCTGACCGTTCCCCGGGCAGCACGGAGGCCGCCCCGCGTCGGTCGACGCGGGGCGGCCTCCTCGTGCCGGGTCAGTGCAGCAGGCCGCCGAGCGGCAGCGTCGCCGTGGGGCTGCCGGGCGCGGCGGCACCGGACGAGCCGCCGGTGCCCGTCGGGGTGCCGGTGCCCGCCGGGGTGCCGGTCGGGGTGTTCGTCGGGGTGTTCGTCGGGGTGTTCGTCGGGGTCTGGGTCGGCGTGCCGGTGGGCTTGTCCGTCGGCGTACCGCTGCCGGACGGCGTACCGCTGCCGGACGGGGTGCCCGGGTTGCTCGGCGTGCCGGTGCCCGAGGGCGTGCCGCTCGGCGTCCCCGGAGTGCTCGGGGAGCTCGGCGTGCCGGTGGGCTGCTGGCCCGCCGGCGGGGCCGGGGGCCGGCTGGGAGTGATAGGGGTGACGGAGTCCCAGCCCTTGGGCAGGTCCGGCACCTTCCAGGCGCCGCCGGCGTCGTCCGCCGCGCCGTCCGGGTCGGGCCGGACGGCCCCGAGGATCGCCATCGAGCCGATCGGCGACACCTTGATGAAGGCGCCGGGCCGCGGGGCCTGGACGACCAGCCCGCCGCCGATGTACATCGCGACGTGCGAGGCGTCCTGGAAGTAGACGACCAGGTCGCCGGGCCGCAGCTGGTTCAGCGGGACGTGCTGCAGCTGGGCCCACTGCTCCTGGCTGGTACGCGGGATGGGCTTCCCGGCGTGCAGCCAGGCCTGCGAGGTCAGGCCGGAGCAGTCGTAGGAGTCGGGCCCGGTGCCGCCCCACAGGTACGGCTTGCCGAGCTGGGCGAGCGCGAAGGCGACGGAGGCGCGGCCGGCCAGCGAGGGGGTGCGCTCGCCCTTGCCGAGGGCCCCGGAGGCGAGGAAGGCGAGCTGGGCCTCGTCGGCCTTGGCCTTCTCCAGCTGTTCGAGCTCGGTCCGCTGCGCGCCGGTGAGCGAGGAGACCAGCTGCTCGACCGAGGCGAGGTCGGCGGCGACCTTGGCCTTGGCGGCGTCCTGCTGGACGACCAGCGCCTGCGAGGTCTTGAGGGCGTCCTCGGTCTGCTTCTTCAGTCCGTCGAGCGCCTCCCGGTCGGCCTTCAGCCGGTCGAGGAACTCGGACTGGGAGCGGCTGGCCGCCTGGAGCAGCTCGGCGATGGTGACGGCCTCGTACGGGTCCTTGGAGAGCAGCAGTTCGGCGTAGGCGGAGGCGGCGCCGTTGCGGTACTGGGCGGCGGCGAGCTGGGAGGCGATGTCCGTCCCGGCATCGACCTGCTTCTGCTGCCGGTCGAGCCTGCCCTGGAGGTCGGTGAGCGCGGCCTGCTGCTCGGTGACCTTGGCGACCGCGCCGTTGTACTGCTCGGTGGCGGCCTCGGCGCTCTGGTACAGCCCGTGGAGCTGGTCGAGGAGCGGGCCGAGGGTGGCCTTGGCGGCGGCCAGCGGGTCGGCCCCGGGCGCGACGGCGGCCCCGGCACCGGGGTCGGGCGCGGCGTAGGCGGCCTGGGTGGCCGACGGGAGGGCGAGTGCGGCGGCCGCGAGGACGGCTCCGCACCGCAGGGCCGCCCGCACCCAGGGCCGTACGCCCGACGTCTCCGTGCGCTGTGCAGCCCCGCCCATGCGATGGTCCTCCCCGCCCTTGCCTGCCCCGGTGGCACCGCCCCGGACTCCCCCGGGACGATCCCGCAGATCCTCCCACGGGTTACTCGTCGGAAACAGAGCGCACGCGGACCGGGAGGTTAATTCTCCATTGATCTGTCGACGTGTGAGACAGCTCTCACCAAAAGAGGGCGAACCCGGATGTACCCGCCCAATGCCCAGCTCAGCGCGGCCCTGGTAACCCCCGGGAAAGCTTCCAGCCACCCCTGAGACACCGTCGGAACCACGATTCCCGGCTCAGTTCACCTTCCGTTCACCCGACAGACCTACGGTCGCGACGACACCAACGTCCGTGCGACAACTACGACGATTGTTTGGGTATGGAACACATCTCGTTCCTGGTGGCCGTTGTGATCATCACGGCGCTCGCCTTCGACTTCACCAACGGGTTCCACGACACCGCCAACGCGTCCGCCACCGCGATCGCGACCGGGGCCCTTCGTCCGAAGGTCGCGGTCACCATCGCGGCCCTGCTCAACTTCGCGGGCGCGTTCCTGTCCGTGAAGGTCGCCACCACCATCTCCGGCGGCATCGTCAACGAGAAGGCGGGCGTCCACCCCGAGATCATCTTCGCCGCGCTGGCCGGCGCGATCCTGTGGAACCTGCTGACCTGGCTGCGCGGCCTGCCGTCCAGCTCGTCGCACGCCCTGTACGGCGGCCTGATCGGCGCCACGATCGTCGGCGTCGGCATGAACGGCGTCAACTTCGACACCGTGATCACCAAGATCATCATCCCGGCGGTCGCCTCCCCCTTCGTCGCCGGCCTGGCCTCCTGGGGCGCCACCAAGCTGGCCTACGCGATCACCCGCAAGGGCGGCTCCGCGACCACCGACAAGGGCTTCAAGACCGGCCAGATCTTCTCCTCCTCGCTGATCTCGCTGGCGCACGGCACCAACGACGCCCAGAAGACGATGGGCATCATCACCCTGACCCTGGTCTCGGTCGGCGCCCTGCCGCACGGCGCGCTGCCCCCCACCTGGGTGATCGTCTCGGCGGGCGCCGCGATCGCGCTCGGCACCTACATGGGCGGCTGGCGGATCATCCGCTCGATGGGCAAGGGCCTGGCCGACATCAAGCCGCTGCAGGGCTTCGCCTCCGAGTCGGCCGTCTCGACCGTCATCCTGACCTCGTCCCACATGGGCTTCGGCCTCTCCACCACCCAGGTCTGCACCGGCGGCATCATGGGCGCCGGTCTCGGCGGCCCGAAGCCGGAGCTGCGCTGGAGCCTGGTGCGCCGCATGGTCTACACCTGGGGCCTGACCCTGCCGGCCGCCGGCCTGGTCTCCGGCGGGGCCGCCGTGCTGGCCCGCCAGGGCACCTGGGGCGTGGTGCTGGTCGGCGCCGCGCTGGTGGCCGGTTCGGCCGCGATGTGGGTGCTCTCCCGCCGCGAGCGGGTCGGCGCGGACAACGTGAACGACGTCGCCGAGGTCACCCCCGTGGAGATCGCCACGACCGCCCCGACGGCCGCCGCCCCCACCCCCGCCTCGACCACGGTCGCGGCCTGAGCGCCGCAAGCACCCCCTCGGAGCACTCACCATGCACATCAAGTGGAACGCCCTGGCCCAGACCGCCGGCATCAGCTTCGGCGTCACCGTCGCCGTGGTCGCCGTCTTCGCGCTCGGCATCCTGGCGCTGTCCCGCCGCGAGGCCGCGCTGGGCGCGCGCGAGGCGGAGGGCGGGCAGGCCTCCGGCGGCCGCCCGGCCCTGCTGGCCGGCGCGTACGTCTGCTTCGCGCTCTGCGCCGCCGCGGTGGCCTACGGCCTGGTGCTGATCGCCGCGCCGTAGTCCGTCCCGCACGAAGGAACCACAACGGGCCGGGGAGTGTTCGACACTCCCCGGCCCGTTCCGCGTGTCCCCGCGTCCGGTCAGCCCTGCTGGCTCGTCCTCAGCGCGGTCTCCCGGATGAACAGCACGGTGACGAAGGCCAGCGCCGCGAAGGGCGCGGCCCACAGGAAGACTGTGCCGACGCCGT
Source organism: Kitasatospora sp. NPDC059648 (assembly GCF_042734825.1). NCBI lineage: Bacteria > Bacillati > Actinomycetota > Actinomycetes > Kitasatosporales > Streptomycetaceae > Kitasatospora > Kitasatospora sp. NPDC059648. The sequence goes on from NZ_JBHWDU010000011.1 coordinate 143,872, forward strand.
GGCCGAAGGCGTCCGTGACCAGCGGCAGGATCGGGGCGGGCAGCTTCGCCAGGTCCGGGATGCCGCCGCCGGCCGCCGCGTGCCCGGCCGGGATGTGCGCCGCGGCCAGGTTCTCGGCCAGGTAGTGGCCGACCTTGTTGGTCATCAGCGCGCCGAGAGCGGAGACGCCCATCGCGCCGCCCATGGTGCGGAAGAAGGTGACGACGGAGCTGGCCGCGCCGAGCTCGTGCCGGGGCACCGTGTTCTGCACCGCGAGCACCAGGTTCTGGCTGGTCAGGCCGAGGCCGATTCCGGTGATCGCCATGTAGAGGGAGAGCAGCCCGTAGTCGGTGTCGACCCGGGCGGTGCCGAGCAGGCCGAAGCCGATCGCGAGCAGCGCGGTCCCGGAGACGAGGTAGGCCTTCCACCTGCCGTACTTGGTGATCAGCCGGCCGGCCACCGCGGAGGAGAGCGCCAGACCGATGATCATCGGCAGGGTCATCAGACCGGCCATCGTCGGGGACTTGTCCTTGGCCAGCTGGAAGTACTGGCTGAGGAAGGTGGTCGCGCCGTACATCCCGACGCCGACCAGCACGCTGGCGATCGCGGCCAGGGTGACGGTGCGGTGCTTGAACAGCGACGGCGGGATGACCGGCTCGGGGGCACGGCGCTCGACCACGACGGCCAGCGCGGCCAGCAGCAGGCCGCCGCCGACCATCACCGCGGTCTGCCAGGACAGCCAGGCGTAGTCGGTGCCGGCCAGCGTGATCCAGATCATCAGCAGGCTGACGGCGGCGGTGATGACCAGCGCACCCAGGTAGTCGATCTTCACCGGGCGCTTGACCACCGGCAGCTTGAGGGTGCGCTGCACCACCAGGATCGCGGCCAGCGCGAACGGGATGCCGACGTAGAAGCACCAGCGCCAGCCGAGCCAGGAGGTGTCCACGATGACGCCGCCGATCAGCGGGCCGCCGATGGTGGCGAGGGCGAAGACCGCGCCGAAGTAGCCGCTGTACCGGCCGCGCTCGCGCGGCGGGACCATCGCGGCCAGGCAGATCTGGCCGAGCGCGACGACACCGCCGGCGCCGATGCCCTGCAGCGCGCGGCAGGCGATCAGCTCACCGGTGTTCTGCGACAGGCCGGCCAGCGCGGAGGTGGCGATGTAGATCAGCAGGGCGATCTGGAGCAGCAGCTTCTTGCTGGCCAGGTCGGAGAGCTTGCCCCAGATCGGGGTGGAGGCGGTCAGCGTGAGCAGGGCCGCGGTGATCACCCAGGTGTAGGCGGACTGGCCGCCGTGCAGGTCGGTGAGGATGTGCGGCAGGGCGTTGGAGACGACGGTCGAGGAGAGCACGGCCACGAACAGGCCGAGCAACAGGCCGGACAGTGCCTCCATCACCTGCCGGTGGGTCATCGGTCGGTCGTCGACGGCGGCTGCGGCGCCGGTCGAGGCCTCGGTGGTCGCGGTCATCTGGGTCCTTCGGCGAGGCGGGCGGAGTGCGGAGCGGGTGCGGTGCGCGGGGACGCACGGGCATGAAAATTTGTTGCCTTAAGCAACCATACGACCAATGGTTGACTAAGGCAACTGTCTTCGCACTCCAGCAATCCCGGATCCGGGCCCTCGCCTCACTCCGCGGGCGGCTCCCCCAGCACCTGATTGAAGCGGCGCAGCAGCTCGGCGAAGCGGTCCACGTCCTCGCGCGACCACCCGCCCATCACCTCGCGCACCCGCCGCATCCGGACGTCCCGGGCGGACTCGAAGCGCCGCCGCCCGTCCTCGGTCAGCGAGACCAGCGCCGCCCGGCGGTCCACCGGGTCCGGCTCCCGGGCGACCAGGCCGAGCTCCTCCAGCGCGCGGATCTGGCGGCTCACCGTGCCCTTGCCGACCGCGAAGTGCACGCCGACGTCCGTCACCCGCACCCGCCCGGCCTGCTCGATGTAGCCGAGCATGCTGTACGCCGCACCCTCCAGCTCGGGGTGCACCCGACGTGAGAGTTCGGCCACTCTCGCGCGGCCCCGCCGGAACATCAGTCCGACCTCGCGCTCCACCGCCACCAGCGCTTCCTCGTCCGTCACCGCGCCAGTATCGCCCAGCGGCCGTGGCCGGGAACCGGTGCGGGAGATGGGACGAGCCAACTAGTTCATGATATTAAGTATCCGTTTTCCGCCGATACGCAAGGAGATGTGGATGGCCGCCCGGGGGCAGGGTTTCGTCGCTGAACTGAAGGGCGCGGTCACACCGCGTGCGGCCATGCTCGTGATCGGGGTGCTGCTGCTGCAGCTCGGCTTCATCACCTCGTACGTCGGGGCGCTGCACCACCCGACCCCGCACAAGCTGTCGATCGCGGTGGTCGCCCCGCCGCAGGTCACGCCCAAGCTGCTCCAGGGCCTGGCGTCGGTGCCGGACGAGGCCGTCGAGCCCGTCACCGCGCCGGACACCGAGACGGCGACCCAGCAGATCAAGGACCAGAAGCTCTACGCCGCGCTGGTCGTGAACCCGACCGGCACCGAGGACACCCTGCTCACCGGCAGCGCCCGCGGCACCTCCGCCGCCAGGGCCGCCGAGAGCATCACCACCGCGCTGGACAAGTCCCAGGGCCGCACCGTCAGGGTCGAGGACGTCGTCCCGCTGGCCAAGGGCGACACCAACGGCCTGACCGCCTTCTACCTGGTCATCGGATGGTGCGTCGGCGGCTACCTGGTCGCCTCGATCCTCGGCATCAGCGCCGGCTCCAAGCCGGCCAACGTCCACCGCCTGCTGATCCGCCTCGGCGTCCTGGCGCTGTACTCGGTCGGCGCCGGCCTCGGCGGCACGATCATCGCCGGACCGGTGCTGGACGCGCTGCCCGGCTCGATCGTGACGCTGACCGCCATCGGCGCCCTGGTGGTCTTCACCGTCGGCGCGTTCACCATGGCGCTGCAGTGCCTGTTCGGGATCATCGGCATCGGCCTCGCGGTGCTGGTCTTCGTGGTGCTGGGCAACCCGAGCGCCGGCGGCGTCTACCCCCCACCGATGATGCCGCCGTTCTGGCGGGCGATCGGCTCGCTGATCCCCAACGGCGCCGGCACCAGCGCCACCAAGTCGATCGCCTACTTCGGCTCCACCAACCTGGGCATGCCGATCCTGGTCCTGGTGGTCTGGGCGGTCATCGGCGTCGGCGTCGCCTCCCTGGCCGTGCTGCGCGGCCCGCGCGCCGAGAGCGGCGCGATCGTCGCCGGGGACCCTGCGGAGACCCACGCGGACGCGTAGCACCGCGTCCGGTCCGAGCCCCCGGCCACCGCGGCCGGGGGCTCGGTCGCGCTCCGGCGGGACGTACGGGCTCGCCGGGAGCCGGGCCCGGCGGTGCGGCGGCCCGGCGGGTGCGCGGGCCCGGCGGATACGGGGGCTCAGCCGCCCGCGAACGGGCCCGGATCGGCGACGATGGCCCGCACCACGCCCACCGCCGCGCCCAGCAGCGGTCCGCGCCGGCCGAGCCGGGAGACCGTCAGCCGCTCCTCCGCCCAGGGCCGCACCGTCACCCGGGCGACGAGTTCGCGTCGCATCGCCGGCAGCAGCCAGGGCGCCAGCCGGGCGAAGCCGCCGCCCAGCACCACCGCGGCCGGGTCCAGCAGGTTGACGGCCCCGGCGGCCGCGATGCCCAGCGCCGAACCGGCCCCGGCCAGCGCCGCCCGGGCCGGCTCGTCCCCCGCGCCAGCGCGGTCGGCGAGCAGGGCCACCCAGTCGCCGCGCCGGCCGGCCAGCCCGGCCGCCCGCAGCACCGCGGCCTCCCCCGCGTACTGCTCCAGGCAGCCGTGCGCCCCGCAGGCGCAGCGCGGCCCCTCCGGGTGGACGGGGACGTGGCCGAGCTCGCCCGCGTAGCCGCGCGCGCCGCGCAGCAGCCGGCCGCCGACCACGAGGGCCGCGCCGACGCCGGCCTCGGCGGAGACGTACAGGAAGTCCTCGGGGCTCCCGCCGAGCCAGCGTTCGGCCAGTCCGCCGAGGTTGGCCTCGTTGTCCGCCCCGACCGGCAGTTCGGCCAGGCCGTCCCCGGCGAGGCGCAGCGCCGGGCGCAGTTCGGCCGCGAGCGGGACGTCCTGCCAGCCGAGGTTGGCCGCCCGCTGGAGCACCCCGCTGCCGCCGACCAGCCCGGGTACGGCCAGGGTCAGCCCGGCCGGGCGCAGGCCGGACTCGGCGACGGCCGAGCGCACCAGCTGGGCGAGGTCGGCCATCACGGCGGCGGGCGGGCGGCCGCGGTTGGCGCTCTCCTGGCGCCGCCAGGCGCGGACCTCCCCGCGCAGGTCGACCACGCAGACGCCGAGGTGCCGGACGCCGATCTCGGCGCCGAGGCCGCCGGGCCCGAGCGGGTTGAGCCCGAGCGCGGTGCCGGGGCGGCCGACCTTGCCACTGGGGGCGGCGGGGCCCTCCTCGACGACCAGGCCGGCCGAGATCAGCTGTTCGGCGAGCGAGGAGACCGCGGCCCTGGTCAGCCCGGTCTCGGCGGCCACCTCGGCGCGCGAGCGGGGGCCGCGCGCGATGACGCCGAGCACCAGGGCCAGGTTCGACCGGCGCATCCCCTGTTGGCTGGCGGGCCCGGTCCGGACGCCGTCCGGCTCCGCGCTCATATCGGTCACCTCATGTCTTACGGCACATCCCGTGGCATCTCGGGTGCAGCGTAACCGGGTTCCGGCCCGGCGTGCGTCCCCGCGACGGGGCTGGTGAAGACCCAGCGCCGCATCGCCCAGTAGCGGAACAGCGTGGCCACGAAGGTGCCGAGGACCATCCCGCTGAGGAAGTCCGCGATCTCCTGCTGGAACGGGCCGATGTACGGCTCGCGCAGCTGGAGAACGTACCGGGAGAGTGCCAGCGGGAGGACGTTGACGCCGATCGCCACCGCGCTGACCAGGAAGAACAGCACGGCCTCGGGTCGGCGCCCGTCCGTCCGGAAGGCCCAGCGGCGGTTGAGCACGTAGGAGACGGCGGTGGCGACCACCGTCGCCACCGTCAGCGCCGCCACCGGTCGGTGCTCCAGGACGGTGAACTTGAGTTCGAGGTCGATCACCGTGGTGAGCACGAAGCAGCCGCTGCCCACGGTCAGGAACTTCACCAGCCGGCGGTGCCGGACCAGGAACGGCCGCAGCCGCGCCGGCACCCGGGCCAGGACGCGCTGCGTGGGGGACGGCATGTCCGCAGTGTGGCACGCGGACCGGCCGTCCCCCTGTCGATCACCGTCAGGCCGCGGCGACCAGCACCCCGGCCGGCTCCAGGGCCAGCTGGAGCACCTCGCGCACGTCCGCCACCGGGTGGACGGTGAGCCGCTCCAGCACCTCGGCCGGGACGTCGTCCAGGTCGGCCTCGTTGCGCTTGGGGATGATCACCGTGGTGAGGCCGGCCCGGTCGGCGGCGAGCAGCTTCTGCTTCACCCCGCCGATCGGCAGCACCCGCCCGGTCAGCGACACCTCGCCCGTCATCGCCACGTCGGTGCGCACCTTGCGGCCGGAGAGCAGCGAGGCCAGCGCCGTGGTCATGGTGATGCCGGCGCTCGGCCCGTCCTTGGGGACGGCCCCGGCCGGGACGTGCAGGTGCACGCCGCGGTCGCGCAGAGAGGTGACGGGCAGCTCCAGTTCGGCGCCGCGCGAGCGCAGGAAGGAGAGCGCGATGTGTGCGGACTCCTTCATCACGTCGCCCAGCTGCCCGGTCAGGGTGAGCCCGGTGCCGCCGGTCTCGGCGTCGGCGAGCGAGGCCTCGATGTAGAGGACGTCGCCGCCGGCTCCGGTGACCGCGAGGCCGGTGGCCACGCCGGGGACGGCGGTGCGCCGTTCGGCGGGCTCCTGAGCGGACTCCGGCACGTGGTGCGGTCGGCCGATCAGGGCACGCAGGTCCCCCGCGCCGACCGCGGCGGGCAGCTCGCGCTCGCCCAGCTCGGCCTGTGCGGCGATCTTGCGCAGCACCCGGGCGATCGAGCGCTCCAGGGTGCGCACGCCCGCCTCGCGGGTGTACTCCCCGGCGAGCCTGCGCAGCGCCTCCTCGTCCACGCTGACCTGGCCGTCGCCGAGCCCGGCCTTCTCCAGCTGGCGCGGGAGCAGGTGGTCGCGGGCGATGACGACCTTCTCGTCCTCGGTGTAGCCGTCCAGCCGGACCAGCTCCATCCGGTCGAGCAGCGGCTCGGGGATGGCCTCCAGCACGTTGGCGGTGGCGAGGAAGACGACGTCGGAGAGGTCGAGCTCGACCTCCAGGTAGTGGTCCCGGAAGGTGTGGTTCTGGGCCGGGTCCAGCACCTCCAGCAGGGCGGCGGCCGGGTCGCCCCGGTAGTCGGAGCCGACCTTGTCGATCTCGTCGAGCAGGACGACCGGGTTCATCGAGCCGGCCTCCTTGATCGCCCGTACCAGGCGGCCGGGCAGCGCGCCGACGTAGGTGCGCCGGTGGCCGCGGATCTCCGCTTCGTCCCGGACACCGCCGAGGGCGACCCGGACGAACTTGCGGCCCATGGCGCGGGCCACGCTCTCGCCGAGCGAGGTCTTGCCGACACCGGGCGGGCCGACCAGGGCGAGCACCGCGCCTCCGCGACGGCCGCCGACCAGACCGAGCCCCTGGTCGGCCCGGCGCTTGCGGACGGCCAGGTACTCGACGATCCGCTCCTTCACGTCGGCGAGGCCGGCGTGGTCGGCGTCGAGCACGGCGCGGGCGCCGGCGATGTCGTAGGCGTCCTCGGTGCGCTCGTTCCAGGGCAGCTCCAGGACGGTGTCCAGCCAGGTGCGGATCCAGGAGCCCTCGGGCGACTGGTCGGAGGAGCGCTCCAGCTTGTCCACCTCCTTGAGCGCGGCCTCCCGCACCTTCTCCGGGAGGTCGGCGGCCTCGACCCGGGCGCGGTAGTCGCCCTCCTCGTCGGCCGGGTCGCCGTTCAGCTCGGCCAGCTCCTTGCGGACGGCCTCCAGCTGGCGGCGGAGCAGGAACTCCTTCTGCTGCTTGGCCACGCCCTCCTCGACGTCCTTGCGGATGGTGTCGTTGACCTCCTCCTCGGCGAGGTGGTCGCGCAGCAGGGTGAGCGCGTACTCCAGTCGGGCGACCTGGTCGGCCTCCAGCAGCACCTTGAGCTTCTGCTCGGCGGTGGTGAAGGGCGCGTAGCCGATGTTGTCGGCGAGCTCGCCGACGCCCTCGATCTGCGCGACCCGGTCGACGATCTGCCAGGCGCCGCGCTTGCGCAGCCACTGGGTGGACAGCGCCTTGTACTCCTTGACCAGATCGGCGGCCCGCCCGGCCACCGGCATGCCGACCGAGGACTCCCGGAACGGCGTGGTCTCCACCCAGAGGGCGGCGCCGGGGCCGGTGGTGCCGACCCCGATCCGGACCCGGCGCACGGCGCGCACCAGGGCCGCGGGATCGCCGTCGGCCAGCCGGCCGACCTGTTCCACCGTGGCCAGCGTGCCGACCGCCGCGTACGAGCCGTCCACCCGCGGGACCAGCAGGACCTGGGGCTTGCCGGAGCCGGCGGCCGCGGCGCGGGCGGCCTCGACCGCGGCGCGCACCTCGGCGTCCTTCAGGTCCAGCGGGACGACCATGCCCGGGAGCACGACCTCGTCGTCGAGCGGCAGCACGGGCAGGGTGAGCGGTGTGGACGTCGATGCCATGATCTCTCCCCAGTCAGCGAACTTGAGTCGACCTGACTAAGCCTCCGCGGGCCCCGGATGTTCCCGACACCTTGTTCGCCGTCAGCGAACGCCACATCGCCGGAGCAACGAGGAGGAGGCGCCGTCAAAAGGAGGCGGAGAGAACGGCCCAAGAGGGCCCGGGCGTCAGCGCGCGGCGGACGGACGCGCACCGGCCCGCACCGCCGCGGCGGCCGAGGAGGCGGCGGAGCCGGCTGCCGGGGCCTGGGCCGACCGGGTGCGCGGCCGCGGCGGGCGCCGCTCGATCCGCCGCAGCCAGCGCGACAGCGCCACTCCGCTGAGCACCGCGACCGGGTGTCCCACGGCCGTGACCACGTCCTTCTCGGTGGCGATCTGCTGGGCGATCATCAGCCCGACGCCGCCCAGCGCCAGCACCCGCCCGCGCCAGGGCAGCAGCCCGGCCACCGCGCCCAGACAGGCGAGCACGCCGTAGCTGACCCCGATGTCCAGGTGGTCCATCGCCTCCGGGGCCATCCGCCCGGCCTCCACCGCGGCGATCACCACGCCCTGGGAGAGCAGCGTGGCCGTCACGTGCCCGATCGCGAACACCGCCGCGGCCCGGCCGGCGCCGACCCTGCGCTCCAGCGGGGCCAGGGTGAAGGCGAAGCCCCACAGGTAGGGCATCCACACCTCCCCGGCCACCCAGAACCCGCTGAGCACGAGGGCGCGCAAGGGGTGCTGGAGCAGGTTGTGGCCGTCCGAACTGGAAGCCTCCCGCAAACGCCGGACGAGTTCCGGATCGGCGATCCCGGCGAAGGTGGTGGTGACTCCCACCACGGCGAGATATCCGAGGGTGAAGGGAGTGCGGCGGGGCGTCGGCACGCGTTCCAGCAGCCATTCGAAGACGCCGGTGCGCAGTCCGTACCGGAGCATTCCGTACGGCACCCCCGCGGGCGCGCTCCGGACGGCCTCCCGCCGCAGTCCCGCCATGCCGCCTCCGCTCCACGCCCGCCGACACCGGTGCTCGCAGGGTGCCCAACGTACCGGCGCGTGCGCCGGATTCCGCCCGGCGGGGCGTTGTCGTGGCCACGGTACGTCGAGGTTCTGAGAGGCACCTGGGAAAAGCCCGTGAAGACCGTAGCTGGGGGGAGCCGCCGGAATCCCGGCATTGGTCCGGACCTACTTCCCATTAACGCGTCAGTAGGGCCTCTGACCGGCGACTTGGCGTCAATTGGACTGCATACGTACCGTTACGCAGAGAAAATTCGCCGGGTAAGGTAGCGGCCCGTGCCCACTCATGCGGTGGGTCCACGGGCGGCCGGACAGCCGGTCCACGGGCCGGAAACGTCCGGTCCACCTGCCGGAAAGCACCCGCTGTCCGTACGCTGCGATGTGCGTGGGAGAAGTGGACGGGAGACCATCCGTCCGCACCGACTCCCGGGCGCGCGACGGGACGGCGGACCCGGCACAGTCCACGACGGAACAAGACTACGAGCGGAGCCCCGCCATCCCCACAGGTGGCCGGCCCGCAGCCCTGGGGGCGGTGGCGTGACCGTGACAGAAATTCAGCAGGACAACCCCAACACCGGTGGCACGGTGAGCAGTCAGCGCAGAGTGCTGGTGGTGGAGGACGAACCCACGATCGCCGAGTCGATCGCGGCCCGACTGGGCGCGGAGGGGTTCAAGGTCGCCGTGGCCCACGACGGCCCCGGCGCGGTGGACGGCTTCCACACCTGGCAGCCGGACCTGGTGGTCCTGGACATCATGCTGCCCGGCTTCGACGGGTTGGAGGTGTGCCGCCGGATCCAGGCCCAGCGCCCGGTCCCGGTGCTGATGCTGACCGCCCGCGACGACGAGACGGACCTGCTGGTCGGCCTCGGCGTCGGTGCCGACGACTACATGACCAAGCCGTTCTCGATGCGCGAACTGGCTGCCCGGGTCAACGTGCTGCTGCGCCGCGTCGAGCGCGCCCAGCAGGCCGCACGCACGCCCGCGCTCGGCAGCCTGCGCTTCGGCGAGCTGGAGATCGACCACGTCCAGCGCCGGGTCCGGCTGGCCTCGGGCGACGTCCACCTGACACCGACCGAGTTCGACCTGCTGGCTTGCCTGGCCGCCCAGCCGCGCGCGGTGCTCACCCGCGAGCAGCTGCTGGCCGAGGTGTGGGACTGGACCGACGCGTCCGGCACCCGCACCGTCGACAGCCACGTGAAGGCGCTGCGCCGGAAGATCGGCGCCAGCTGGATCCGCACCGTGCACGGCGTCGGATACGCACTGGAGGCCCCGCTCTCCTGACGGGGGCTTCGGGCGACGGGCCGCCGGGGGGCCCGTGTCCCGGCACCGCCGTGACACCACGCGGGGATCACAGGGACCAATGACCTTTCCACAGCAACGCAACGGGGACGCCGACGGCGCGCGCCCGCAGACGCTGGCCGCACGCGCGGCCAGCCGGGTCTGGGCCGACATCCGTCCGCTCGACCCGGTCCGGTCGATCAAGGGCAAGCTCGCCCTGCTGGTGATCGTCTCCGTTTTCCTGGCCACCGGGATGGTGGTCGTGGCGATCCGGTCCGAGACCCAGATCCGGATCATCATGGTCTTCTCCATGATCGCCTCGCTGCTGTTCATGCAGTTCCTCGCGCACGGGCTGACCGCCCCGCTGCGCGAGATGACGGCCGCCGCACGCGCGATGGCCTCCGGCGACTACAGCCGCCGGGTCGAGGTGAACTCGCGCGACGAGATCGGCGAGCTGGCCGCCGCCTTCAACGGCATGGCGGCCGACCTCCAGGCCGCCGACCGGCACCGCCGCGAGCTGGTCGCCAACGTCTCGCACGAGCTGCGCACGCCCATCGCCGCGCTGCGCGCCGTGCTGGAGAACGTGGTGGACGGCGTCGTGCAGCCCAATCCGGCGACGCTGGAGGCCGCGCTGGAGCAGACCGAGCGGCTCGGCCGCCTGGTCACCCACCTGCTGGACCTCTCCAAGATCGACGACGGCGTGGTCGACCTGGACGCCCGCCCCTTCGAGGTGCGCGAGTTCCTGGACGGCGTGCTGCGCGGGGTCACCGTGGACGGCGCGACGGCCGGCGGGGCGTTCTCCCGGCGCGGCGACGTCCGGCTGGCCCTGGAGGTCAGCCCGGCCGGCCTGACCGCCGTGGCGGACCCGGAACGGCTCCACCAGGTGGTCGCCAACCTGGTCGACAACGCCTGCAAGCACTCCCCGCCCGGCGGCACGGTGACGGTGCGCGCGAGACCGGACGGCGAGGACGGCGGCCTGCTGCTGGAGGTCCAGGACGAGGGTCCGGGCATCCCGCCGGCGGACCGCGGCCGGGTCTTCGAACGGTTCAGCCGCAGCGGCACCGCGACCGCCGCCGGCCCGGGCGCCGACGGCGGAACCGGGCTGGGCCTGGCGATCGCCCGCTGGGCGGTGGACCTGCACGGCGGGCGGATCGCCGTCGCCGAGTCGCCGCGCGGCTGCCGGATAGAGGTCCGGCTGCCCGGACAGCCCTGAGCGGGCCGGGACATTTGTCACAGATCCGACACAGACGCACACGAAGATCGTCTGCGGATCACTCTGGATCTTTGTCCGTTTTCGCCCCGATTTAGGGGGCGATCGGGCCCGATCGCTTCCCCTCAGACACGGCTTTCTAACGCACTTTTTCAGCCAATCTGCAGGTCAGGACTGTGATCTGGGCGACGCCTGGGGCCCGGGGACTGCGCGATCACTGGTCAGGGGCGTAGCCTTAATCCCCGCTGTCCAAACATCCCAAAAGGAAGCGGAAGAGGGCGGTTGCCGCCGTGTCGCCACAGTCCCCTGAAACCCCCAACAGCTCGGCAAGCTCCACTGGCTTCGGCCCCAATGAGTGGCTCGTCGATGAGATCTACCAGCAGTACCTCCAGGACCCGAACTCGGTCGACCGAGCCTGGTGGGACTTTTTCGCCGACTACAAGCCCGGTACCGAGGTGACCCCAGTGACCCAGGCCGCGACCCAGGCCGGCCCCACGCCGACCCCTGCCGCTGCCCCTGCGCCCGCCGCTGCTGCTCCGGCCGCGCCCGCCGCCCCGGCCGCTCCGGCCCCGGCTGCCGCCCCGCTCGCCGCCGCGCCCGCCGCGCCCCCGGCCCCCAAGGCCGCCGCCGCTGCCCCGGCCACCGCCGCCGCCCCGGCCGGCCCCGAGCTGGTCCAGCTCCGCGGCCCGGCCAAGGCCGTCGCCAGCAACATGGACGCCTCGCTGGAGGTGCCGACCGCGACCTCGGTCCGCGCCGTCCCGGCGAAGCTGTTGATCGACAACCGCATCGTCATCAACAACCACCTGCAGCGCGCCCGCGGCGGCAAGGTCTCCTTCACCCACCTGATCGGTTACGCCCTGGTCCAGGCCATCAAGGCCGCCCCGGGCATGAACCACAGCTACAAGGTGGAGGACGGCAAGGCCTTCCTGGTCAAGCCGGAGCACGTCAACCTCGGCCTGGCCATCGATCTGGTCAAGCCGAACGGCGACCGCCAGCTGGTCGTCGCGGCCATCAAGAAGGCCGAGACCCTCGACTTCTTCGGCTTCTGGCAGGCCTACGAGGACATCGTCCGCCGGGCCCGTGCCAACAAGCTGACCATGGACGACTTCACCGGCGTCACGGTCTCGCTGACCAACCCCGGCGGCATCGGCACCGTGCACTCCGTGCCGCGCCTGATGCAGAACCAGGGCACCATCGTCGGCGTCGGCGCCATGGAGTACCCGGCCGAGTTCCAGGGCTCCGCCCCGGAGACCCTGTCCCGTCTGGGCGTCTCCAAGATCATGACGCTGACCTCGACCTACGACCACCGCGTCATCCAGGGCGCGGCGTCCGGCGAGTTCCTGCGCGAGATCCACCGCCTGCTGCTCGGCGAGAACGGCTTCTACGACGAGATCTTCGAGTCGCTGCGGATCCCGTACGAGCCGGTCCGCTGGGCCACCGACGTCGCCACCACCCACGACGACGAGGTCAACAAGACCGCCCGCGTCATGGAGCTGATCCACTCCTACCGGGTCCGCGGCCACCTCATGGCCGACACCGACCCGCTGGAGTACAAGCAGCGCAAGCACCCCGACCTGGACGTCACCACCCACGGCCTCACCCTGTGGGACCTGGAGCGCGAGTTCGCGGTCGGCGGCTTCGGCGGCCAGAAGATGATGAAGCTCCGCGACATCCTCGGCCTGCTGCGCAACACCTACTGCCGCACCGTCGGCATCGAGTACATGCACATCCAGGACCCGAAGCAGCGCAAGTGGCTGCAGGAGCGCCTGGAGAAGCCGTACGCGAAGCCCGAGCGCGAGGAGCAGCTGCGGATCCTGCGCCGGCTGAACTCGGCCGAGGCCTTCGAGACCTTCCTGCAGACCAAGTACGTCGGCCAGAAGCGCTTCTCGCTGGAGGGCGGCGAGTCGCTGATCGCCCTGCTGGACGGGGTCATCGACTCCGCCGCCGAGCACCGCCTGGACGAGGCCGTCATCGGCATGGCCCACCGCGGCCGCCTGAACGTGCTGGCCAACATCGTCGGCAAGCCGTACGGCAAGATCTTCGGCGAGTTCGAGGGCAACCTCGACCCGAAGTCGATGCACGGCTCCGGCGACGTCAAGTACCACCTGGGCTCCGAGGGCACCTTCACCGGCCTGGACGGGGAGACCATCAAGGTCTCGCTGGCCGCGAACCCCTCCCACCTGGAGACGGTCGACCCGGTCGTCGAGGGCATCGCCCGCGCCAAGCAGGACATCCTGGACCAGGGCGGCACCACCTTCCCGGTGCTGCCGATCCAGATCCACGGTGACGCGGCCTTCGCCGGCCAGGGCGTCGTCGCGGAGACCCTGAACATGTCGCAGCTGCGCGGCTACCGCACCGGCGGCACCGTGCACGTCGTGGTGAACAACCAGGTCGGCTTCACCGCCGCCCCGGCGTCCTCGCGCTCCTCGATGTACTGCACCGACGTGGCCCGCATGATCGAGGCCCCGATCTTCCACGTGAACGGCGACGACCCGGAGGCCGTGGTCCGCGTCGCGCGGCTCGCCTTCGAGTTCCGCCAGGCGTTCCACAAGGACGTCGTGATCGACCTCATCTGCTACCGCCGCCGCGGTCACAACGAGGCCGACAACCCGTCGTTCACCCAGCCGCTGATGTACGACCTGATCGACAAGAAGCGCTCGGTGCGCAAGCTGTACACCGAGGGCCTGATCGGTCGCGGCGACATCACCATGGAAGAGGCGGAGCAGGCGCTCCAGGACTTCCAGGGCCAGCTGGAGAAGGTCTTCGCCGAGGTCCGCGAGGCGGCCCAGGCTCCGGCCGACACCACCACGGGCAAGCCGGTCGCCGACTTCCCGGTCTCCATCCAGACCGGCATCTCCCAGGAGATGGTCAAGCGGATCGCCGCCTCGCAGGTCAACTTCCCGGACTGGCTGACCGTCCACCCGCGCCTGCTGCCGCAGCTGCAGCGCCGCGCCGCCTCGGTCGAGGACAACACCATCGACTGGGCGATGGGCGAGACCCTCGCCATCGGCTCGCTGCTCATGGAGGGCCACCCGGTCCGCCTGGCCGGCCAGGACAGCCGCCGCGGCACCTTCGGCCAGCGGCACGCCGTCCTGATCGACCGCAAGACCGGCGAGGACTACACCCCGCTGCAGTACCTCACCGAGGACCAGGCCCGTTACACCGTCTACGACAGCCTGCTGTCGGAGTACGCGGCCATGGGCTTCGAGTACGGCTACTCGCTGACCCGCCCGAACGCGCTGGTCATGTGGGAGGCGCAGTTCGGCGACTTCGTCAACGGCGCGCAGACCATGGTGGACGAGTACATCGCCTCCGCCGAGCAGAAGTGGGGCCAGCACTCCGGCGTCGTCCTGCTGCTGCCGCACGGCTACGAGGGCCAGGGCCCGGACCACTCGTCCGCCCGCCCGGAGCGCTTCCTCCAGCTGTGCGCGCAGGACAACATGACGGTCGCCATGCCGACCCTGCCGTCGAACTACTTCCACCTGCTGCGCTGGCAGGCGCACAACCCGCACCACAAGCCGCTGATCGTCTTCACCCCGAAGTCGATGCTGCGTCTGAAGGCCGCGGCGAGTGCGACCGAGGAGTTCCTGTCGGGCTCGTTCCGCCCGGTCATCGGTGACACCACCGTCGACCCGGCGCAGGTCCGCAAGGTGGTCATCACCTCCGGCAAGTTCTACTACGACCTGGCGGCGGCCCGGACCGAGCGCGGCATCACCGACACCGCGATCGTCCGCATGGAGCGGCTCTACCCGCTGCCGGTGGCCGAGCTCCAGGAGGAGCTGGCCCGCTACGGCGACGACGTCCAGTTCGTCTGGGCGCAGGAGGAGCCGGCCAACCAGGGTGCCTGGCCGTTCATCGCGATGAACCTGGTCGACCACCTGCAGGTCGTCATCGGCCGCAGCGGCGGCGACGCCCGTCTGCGCCGCGTCGCCCGCCCCTCGGCCTCGTCGCCGGCCGTCGGCTCGGCCAAGCGGCACGGTGCCGAGCAGCAGGCGCTGATCGAGGAGGTCTTCGCGCTCTGACGCGCTGAGACCCCGCACCGCCGACACGCCCGCGGCCACGGCCACGAACCACAATGGCGCAGCCCCCGGGACAGTACACCAGCCCGCAGCCGGACGTGCCCGGGAA